>DASUFX010000613.1:0-7455 GCA_036274355.1 Kofleriaceae bacterium
CGTCGTGGATCAAGCCGACCCCGAAACAACCGGGCGCGGTATCGGGGCGCGGACCATCGGGACCATCTCCGTTCGACGTCGGGCCATCGACGAGCGTTGGCACCGCGCCGCAGAACGCACCGCTCGCGGTCATCTCGCAGCGCTGACCTGCAGGACAGTTGTTGAGCGCCAGATCGCAAGGCGCGCCGGCAGGCACGGTCGGCGAATAACACGCCGACACGGCGACGAGCATACCTGCCGCCACGCGCATGCCCATAAGGATATCGGCGTTCCCTCACGGGATCCATGACGCGCTCTTGGGGCCGTCGGGGTGTTTCTCACACCGCCACTGACCACTACTTGCACGATCTGATCACGGCTGTGAACAGCGTGCCGAACTGGCGCATTGGGGCATCATCATTGCGATGTTTCCGCGCACCGGCCTGTGGGCCCACGCCGACTTCATGCGGCTCTGGTCTGCGCAGGCAATCAGTGCCTTCGGCTCGCGGATCACGCGCACGGCGCTGCCGATCATCGCGGTCCAGACGCTGCAACAGTCGGAGACCGTTGTCGCGCTGCTGTCGTCGGTCTATCTGGCGCCAGGGGTATTGCTCGCGCTGTTCGCGGGCGGCGTCGTCGATCGCAGTCGCAAGCGCCGCATCCTGATGGCGGCGGACATCTTCCGCGCGGCGACCGTCGCGTCGATCACCCTGGCGTGGCTGTTCGGTGCGCTGTCGATGTGGCACCTGGTGATGGTGGGCGCGCTGGTCGGTGCGGCATCCGCGTTGTTCACGATCGCGGACGTCGCATACCTGCCGACCCTCGTCGACAAGCGCCAGCTCGGCGAAGGCAACGCGAAGCTCGAAGCCACCGAAGCGGTCGCCGAGGTCACCGGGCCCGCGAGTGCGGGCGTCTTGATCGGCGCGCTCGGTGCGCCGCTCGCCGTCGCGATCGATGCTGCGAGCTACTTGTGGTCCGCGTTGATGCTCGGCCGCATTCGCGCCGCCGAACCGCCACCACAGCCGGCGCCATCGGCCCAGTCGAGCACGTGGCAGTCGCGCCGCGATCTGCGCGAGGGCATGCGAGCGATCTTTGGAAATCAGCACGTGCGTCCCGTCGTCAGCGCGCTGATGGTGTGGTCGATCGCGGGCGGCTTCTTCACCGCGCTGTACACGCTGTTTTGCCTCCGCACGCTCGGGCTCTCCACGCTCACGTTCGGCGTGATCATCGCGCTCGGCGGCATCGGCTCGTTCGGCGGCGCGATCATCTCGCGCCGGCTCGTCACCTCGATCGGCCTTGGCCGCACGATGATCGTGAGCGCGGTGATCAGCCTCGCCGGCGGCCTGTTGATCCCGCTCGCACGAGGCTCGCACGCGACGGTGTTGCTCTTGCTCGGCGCGCATCAATTGATCAGCGACTGCTTCTCGGTCGCCTTCGTGATCCAGGCGGTCACATTGCGGCAGACGGTACTGCCGAAGTATTTGCTCGGTCGCGCGAACGCCGCCGTTCACGTGTGCACCGCTGGCCTCGTGCCGATCGTCGCGCTGCTCGCCGGGTTGCTCGCGGAGCTCACATCGATTCGCACCGCGGTGTGGGTCGGTGTGTCGATCGGGCTCGTCGCACCGTTATTCCTGCTGCCACTCCGCAATCTGCGCTGGATGCCCGAATCGCACTCTTCGACGGAAATCGCGCGCGCATCGGGCGGTTAGCGACATAGACCGACTCGCGCGGCGACGCGTTGATATCGGCATGTCGAGACTACTCATTACTGCTTCGCTTCTGTTCGCGTTCTCTGCCACTGCCACCGCGTCCGAGTCGCATTTCGCACAGCCGCCTGCCGCCGATCGCGCCGAGCTCATGCCGCGCGCTGGCGATGTCGCGGTCCCGCCGGCTGGCTATCGCGTCGCACCACGCCGCGTGCTCGATCGCACGACCGTACGCGCCGCGCTCGCGCAAGCGCGTGCGACAAACCTCGCGGCGTTCCGCGTCTATCAGAAGCGCGGCGTGTTCCCGAGCAATACGTTCAAGCCGGGCAAGCTCAATGTCTGGCTCGATGCAGACGGTCACTTCTGTGCGGCCGCGACGATCATCAAGATGTCGGGCCAGGACGATCTCGTGACCAAGGTCGCCGAGCAGAACAACTTCATCCGCCTCGCGGACGTCAAGCAGGGACCGCTGATGGACTGGATCCTGACGTCGGGCCTCACGCAGGACGAGATCGCTGCGATCCAGGAGCCGTTCCGCCCGGTCGTCGACGAGCCGAAGCTCGAGCCAGTGAAGCCCATCCTCGTCGACGCCAAGCTCCGCCAGGCGGAAGACGCTCGCCTGCGTGCGAAGTACACCGCGGTCGACAAGATGATCGTCAAGAACGCGAAGCAGAGCCTCGACCTCGCGACCGATCGCCTGATGAAGCACCCGACGCTCGCGTGGCAGCTGATCAACTCGCAGCGCACCATCGAAGGCTGAGCAATCACGCCGCGCGCCCTGCGCGTTGGCAACAGCCGATTTACGAAACGCGCGCGGTCGTCGACGAGGACGATCGCGCGCTCGTCGTTTGTTCGACGGCGATCTCGCGCACCACTGCATCGAGCACCTCGACGCCCCACGCGAGCCCCGCCACCGGCACGCGCTCGTCGTGGCCGTGGAACATGTCGGCGAAGCGAATCCCCGAGCCCTTCTCGATCTTCACCGGCGAGAAGCCGTACCAACGCGCACCCATGCGCGTGAAGTACTTCGCATCGGTGAAGCCCGGAATCAGGTACGGCACTACCTGGGCATCGGGCTCGCGGCTCTCGACGTGGCGCTTGATGATGTCGAACACCGGTGACGCGATCGGCTCGGTCACCACCGGCGGCGCGCTCTTCATGATCGTGAGCTCGACCTCGTCGCCGAGCACCGCGCGCAGCTCGCGCAGTAGATCCTCGTCACTTTGACCCGGCAGCGTCCGCCCGTCGATCTCGAACTCCGCGACGCCCGGGATCACGTTCGTCTTCGCGCCAGCGCGCACGACGGTCGCCGCCGCCGTGTTGCTGAGGAGCGCTGAAAAGCTCCGCGCGATCGACACGCCAGGAATGAGCCGCGCGACACGCGCGAGCAACTGCGGCCGCGCGACCAGCTTCACGAGCGGCTGGATCAACGCGGGCTGCCGCGCGCGCAACGCATCCAAGAAGTCGGTCACGTACTTCGTCTGGTGCACGGGCATGTGCGCTTCGCCGAGCCGCGTCAGCGCATGGCCGAGCTTCGTCACCACGCTGTCGTGACGCGGCATCGAACCGTGGCCGGGCTCGCCCGTCACGCGCGCCTTGATCCAGCAGAAGCCTTTCTCGGCGACCTGCACCGGATAGAATGTCGAATCGCCGAGGTGCAGCGAGAAGCCACCCGACTCGCCGATCGCGTACTCCGCTTCGACCAGGTGCTTGTGCTGCTCGACGAGAAACCGCGAGCCCAGATCGCACCCCGCCTCTTCATCGGCAACGGCTGCGAAGATCACGTCGCGCTCGAGCAGTACGTTCTTCGCGGCGAGCCGCCGCAAGATCGCGGTGCACATCGCCGCCATGTTCTTCATGTCGATCGCGCCGCGTCCCCACAAACAGCCGTCGTGCTCTTCGCCCGAGAACGGCGGCCGCCGCCACTTCGTCGGATCCGCCTCGACGACGTCGAGATGCGCGGTCAACAGCAACGGCGGCTTCGCGCCGGTGCCGCGATATCGCACCACCAGGTTCGTGCGATGCGGCTCCGCTTCGAGCAACTGCGGCTCGAGATCGACCTCGCGCAACGCGGTCGTGATCAGCTCGGCGGCCGCGCGCTCGTTGCCGGGCGGATTCGTCGTGTCGATCCTGAGCAGCGATTGACACAGGCGCTTCGCGTCGTCGGCCAAGCTCGGCAACGTCTTCACGGGGCGACTGTAAAGAGCAGCGCGGCGCCGTTCTAGCCGCCTCGAACGGAAATCGACGAGTCCGGCAGTAGTCGCGGCGAGCAAATCGACGAGCTTGGCCGTGGTAGCGGACTGTGACGCAGTTTCGCCTACGGCAACGTGAAGCTAACGCTGAGCCCGGGACGTCGCGCCACCTCTGGACTCTCGCGCGAGTGAAACTCGACGTCGGAGCTGCCGTTGACGATCGCGAGCGCGAGCCCGAAGTTCGTTGCGGGCTTGTTCAACCAGTCTTGCACCACCACGATCGGAACCGACAGCTGATATTCCTGGTCGGTAGAGGTTGGCGCGAACACCATGAATGGCGTGCCATCTCGCGACTGAGGCGACCCGGCGCCGGGGTTGTTCCAGTTCACGCCGGGCTGGCGTTGGTTCCAGTTCGCGACTCCGAGGTTGCCGGCCGCGCTGCCGTCGCCTTCATCCCAGGCTTGCCGCACGACGTACACACCGACGGTCCCGCTGCCCAGGTTGTCGTCGTTCGTATCGATGAACAGCGTCGCACCCGTGATCGTCGAGCCGGGGCAGATCGCCGACAGCTCGAAGCGCAACAGGCCTACCGCGTTCCCCATGTCCCAGGGATAACCAGACGCGTTGCACGCTGCACACAACCCGATCATCGGCGCGCCGCCGAAATTCTGGCCACTCTTGATGTCGACGAGGAACGTGTCGATCATCGATGCCTGTCCGGTGCCATTCATGCGGGCGCCGAGCAGCACCGTCCTTAGCGTGCCGGTCATTCCGCACGACGCATCAGGCGGCATGCCGGCGTCGACGCGCGGCTGGCCATCGATCTCGCCGCCGTCTCGCTCTACTACTTCGTCCACGTGTTGCAGGCTGAAGAGCTTGTCGCAGCCAGTGGTCGCGCACGCGACCCCCAGTGCTATCGCCATTCCCCGCACCGATCGATCAGACCCCATGATCGAACGGGCAGTCAATCGCACACGCCACGCGTGGACGTGCTCACAAGGTGGTCAACGCTGCCCTCGCGGTTCTTTGCCGTTGTCCGTGAAACTGGCGCCGAAAAATCGAACGCCCCGTCGATTACTCGCGCGGGGCGCCGACTGACCAGTGATCCCGATGCTTGATGGCAACGGATGACTTACGAGAATGCTAAGGCTGACAATACTGATCGTCAACGAGCAATTGTGATGGCGCGGAAGGTGGGCAACGCGGCGGTAGCGGAGCGTGAGGGATTCGAACCCCCGGGATCACTGATCAAGTCATCCTAGGGCTTATCAGGCCCCTGCCATCGTCCACTCGGCCAACGCTCCGGCAAGAGCCGCCGCGTTGCCCATAACTGGAGCCGAAAAATCGAACGCCCCGACGATTGCTCGCCGAGGCGCCGACTGACCAGCTGTCCCGATGCCGTGATGGCAGTCGGATGGCTTAAGCAAAGACTAAGGACGCTTAGTTGTCATCGTCAACGAGCGATCTTCCGGTGGCACGAGTCGAGGCCCGGCCTCGCTGCACGCAGGGAGCGAACGTGCAGCGCACATGAAGGAGCCAGTACCCAAACCAGACGAGAAGCGGAGACGATAGACGCTTCTCGACGGAGCCGGGCCCCGGCTCGTGCCGCCGGAAGGATGCGTATCGATCCGCTCGCCGCCGGCGTGATGCGGTGAGAGAGGAGCGACGACGAGCGGATCGACACGCGGATGGTGTGACGTGACGAGCTACTTGAGCGTGGTGTCCCCCTTGATGTCGAGGAACGGCTCGAGTCGCTTGAACGTCTTGTAGCCGAAACCTTTTACGCGCCGCAGATCTGCCGTGCGCTTGAAGCCGCCGTTCTTCTTGCGCCAGGTGACGATGCGGTCGGCCTTTGCAGGGCCGACGGTCGGCAACATCATCAGCTGCTCTTCGGTCGCGGTGTTGAGGTTGAGCTTGCCGGTGAGGTCCTTCGCGGACTTCTTGATCGGCCGTTCGCCGTCGTCGTCGCCGGCGCTGCTCGCGCTCGCGGGCTTCGCGGCGATCGCGGCCGGTGGCGCAGCGCTCGCGAGATGCCACGTGCCGCCCATCGAGAGGAACAGCAAGAACAACGCGAGCATCGCGATGAGCGGGCGAGTGAGTGTGCGAGTCGAGATGGTCATGGCCGGCCTCAGAACGGAACGGCATCGACGGCGGCGGGGCCGGTCTGCGCGGGTGGCGTGAATTGATTCGAGAGCGTGCCGCGCGCGTTGTACGTGGCCTTCTTTTCGTCGCGCTCGCGCAATTCCTCGTCGGTGAACTCGCGCAACTGCAGCGTCACGCCTTGGCCGTCCTTGCTCGGCACGAGCGGAATCGCGTCGATGTAGGCATTGATCGAGTTGTCCTTGTTCACGTATGCGGTGCCGAGACGCATCCAGAACTTGCCGCCGTCGCGACGGTCGATGGGGGTGATGACTTTGAACATTCGCTTCTGCTGAAACACGACAGTCTCCTTACTGACGCCGATGCGTCGACTGCGCGTAAGAGCAACGGCAATGCCAGCGCTAAGCCTGCGGAGTTGCTCGCGCGACTGTCCGGGGTCCGACGGAGGCCGGACGGCGCGTCCGGATCGCGGACGAATTGCCGTCAAGCGGAGTCGAGCGGAGTCGAGCGGAGTCGAGCGGAGCGCTCAGTGCCCGGGCAGCGAGACCGAGATGTGCGTCGTCTTCGCGTCGACTTTCACCGATCGTTTGACGACGATCGGCGCGCCGGACGTCCACGTGCCGTCGCGATTCGCGGTCGCGATCGGCGGCTGCCAGAACGTGATCTCGTACGTGCCGGGTGACAGCTCGTCGAGGCGGAAACGACCTTCGTCGTCGGTGACGGCGTAGTACGGCGTCTCGAGGCCAAGCACCCATGCGGGCGCGACCTTGCCATCCTCGCTCTCGATCTTGGTGACACCCGCCTTGACGTCGACCTGAACGAGGCCACCTTCTTGGAGCTCCTGGGTCACCTTGCCGATGCGCAGCTTCGTACGTTGCGTGTCGCCGTTGATCGCGACCGAGCCGGGCAGCGGCGCGACGATCTGCGCGGCCGGTGCGAGCGTGCAGTTGTGTTTCGCCAGCATGCCGCCGACGGATGCGGGCCGCGAGTAGTACGGCGTGCTGCGCCCGATCGTGACCTTCTCGATGTAGACGATCACGCCGCGCACGGCCTTGTCCTTGGACACGCGCAGCGTCGGGTTGTCGATCAGCCCGCACGCGGACGCGACCTTGGCCGGCAACTGGCCATTCCACGTGACCGTGCCCTCGATCGCACCGGTCAGGCCGATGCTCACGCTGTAGCGCGGGACTCGGTTCGGCACGTTGTACGACCACTGCGGCATGCGCCAGTTCGCGTAGCCCGATCCGCCGTATGGATCGCCGCCGAATCCGCCGTACGGATCGCCGCCGTACATGTCACCGCCGTACGCGTTGTCGATGTCGTACCGCGGTGGTCCGCGCTCGTCGTTGAACCCGGCGACGCTGTCGTCCTGCGACGTTTCGAACTTGCGCGCTGCGCGTGCGAGCTCGCCGGCACCTTCGTCCTTGTCATCGCCCGGCGGCGCGAGCGGAACACGTTGCGAGCCGCCGCACGCGATC
>DASUFX010000614.1:0-6037 GCA_036274355.1 Kofleriaceae bacterium
CCCCGCGGCCGACGTACTCGAGCAGCGGCGCGACAAGGTGAAGCTCAGCGTTCACGACGGGCACTGCACCGTGCAGTCGCGTGAGATGGAGCCAACCGTGCTCGCGCGTGCCGAGGCGGTCGATGCGATCGAGCACGACGCGCCGGTCGGGATTCCGGAGCCGATCAAGAAGCCAAGCAAGAAGAAGACGGCGCCGGTACAACAGAATGTTCCACCACCCGCGAAGACCGTCGATCCGAAGGCCGCGAAGCTCGAAAAGCAGCGGCTGCTCGAAGAGCAGAAGAAGCTCACCTCGCAGCAAAAGGTTGCACCCTCGAAGAATGGCAAGCCGGTGCAGCAGCCGTACGACGTCAACCAGGCGAATGTAGGTTCTGGTTCGAGGGTGACGAAGGGCACGCAGCAGGCGCCGCAGCAAGCGGCACAACAAGCGCCGCAACCGCAGATCGTGCCGGAGCCAAAGGCGTCTGTTCCGCAAGTCAACGAAGACGACAAAGCGCGCCAAAAGAAGTGACCGGCTTTCCTCGCCGTACCCTTCGGGCTACGATCGGGGAGCAGTGCCAGGTGACAGCGAACTGCGAGCGCGAGCCGTGCTCGCCGAGATGCTGATGCGCATCTCGCAGGGGCCGTTCGCAGCGCTGAGCGTGCACGAGACGGCCACCGCGGAAGAGGTGCGCGCGGCGTTCCTCGACCTGACCAAACAGTTTCATCCCGCGCGGTACGGTCGGATGTCGCCTGATCTACAGAAGATGGCGACGGAGGTCTTCCTAGGCATCAAAGCCGCGCACGACCAGATGACGAAGGCGCTGGGCTCGACCGGGCGGCGCCGACAGGTGAGCGCTGTCCCGGCCAACGCGACACCGACCGGCACCGAGCGAGGGGTTGCGGCGCCGCGCGCCGGAACGCCACCGATCGCACGCACGCCACCGACGCGGCCGTCGACGCCGCTGATCACGCCATCGACCGGCACTCCGCGGCCGTCGACACCTGTTCAGCCCGCGTCCCGTGCACCGACGCCGCCGGGTGCACCGCGCGCACCGACGCCGGTTGGAACGTCGCCTCGCGCGTCCACTCCGGTCGGCCTGCCGCGCGGGCAAACACCGGCCGTCGGTGTCCCGGTTCAACGCCCGAGCCAGCCGCTCATCACGCCGCACGAGCCACGTCACACACCGTCGCAAGGCATGCCCGCATCGCGACCAGGGTCGCCGCCGGCGACCGGGCGGCCGAGCACACCGGCGCAACGAACGCCGGCGCCCGAGATCATCAATCCACCGACGATCCGGTACAGCGGCGTGCAACCGGCACAAAAGGGTGCCTCCGACGAAGACGGCATGCTCGAGCAGGCGATGAATCTTTTGAGCTCCAAGGATTATGCTGCCGCGCGACTCGCATTTCATGCGCTCGCCGCGAAGGTTCCGCAGTCGCGTCATTACCGAGCGCTCCTGTGTTACGCCCGCGGCCGTGAGACGCAGACAACGGGCAGGGCGGACGACGCCGCGATGGAGTTTCAGCGCGCGTTGCAACTCGATCCGGATCTCGAGATCGCGAAAGAAGCTCTCCGGGAGCTAGGCCGCAAGAGTCGGTGGTAGCAGTGTTATAGTGGATGCGAGTGGGACGCGTCATCGGTATCGACCTCGGCACGACGAACTCGTGCGTCGCCGTGCTCGAAGCAGGCGAGCCCATCGTCATTCACAACCAGGAAGGCGGCCGTACGACGCCGTCGATGGTGTCGTGGAACGCGGACGGTGAGGTCGTCGTGGGCGCGGCGAGCAAGCGCCAGATGGTCACGAACCCGCAGCGCACCGTGTTCGGCGTCAAGCGCCTGATCGGCCGCAAGGCCCAGGACGCGGACGTCGTCGCGCTCGCGCGGCGGCTGCCGTACAAGCTCGTGGCCGCGCGCAATGGCGATGCGTGGATCGACATCGCGGGCACGCCGCGGTCGCCGCAAGAAATCTCCGCACACGTGCTCGCGAAGATGAAGCGCGTCGCCGAGGACTACCTGGGCCAGCCCGTCACGGAGGCCGTCGTGACGGTGCCGGCGTACTTCGATGACGCCCAGCGGCAGGCCACCAAGGATGCCGGCAAGATCGCTGGGCTCACGGTCCGCCAGATCCTCAACGAGCCGACCGCGGCCGCGCTCGCATACGGTCTGCAGCATCAGAACAATCAGCGGCTCGCGGTGTTCGACCTCGGCGGCGGCACGTTCGATATCTCGATCCTCGCGATCGAGAACGGCGTGTTCGAGGTGCTATCGACGTACGGCGACACCACGCTCGGCGGTGACGACTTCGATCGCGTGATCATCGATTTGCTCGCTGACGAGTTCCAGGGCCAGTACGGCCTCGATCTGCGAACCGACTCGGTGGCATTGCAGCGCCTGAAAGAAGCGGCGGAGCGCGCGAAGATCGAGCTGTCATCGGCGATGACGACCGACGTCAACTTGCCGTTCATCGCGGCCGGGCCGACCGGGCCGCTGCACCTGATGCGCGAGCTCGAGCGTGGTCAGCTCGAACGCGCGTGCAAGACTCTATTCGAGAGACTCGAAGCGCCATGCCGGCGCGCGCTCGCGGAGGCGCATTGCACGCCGGCGGACATCGATCAGGTGATCCTGGTCGGTGGCATGACGCGCATGCCCGAGGTGCAGGAGCGGGCGGAGCGCATCTTCGGCAAGCCGGGCAGCAAAGGTGTCAATCCCGACGAAATCGTCGCGATGGGCGCTGCCGTGCACTCGGGCATCATGGGCGGCGAGCTCCAGGAGGTCGTGCTCCTGGACGTCACGCCGCACAACATGGGCGTGAAAGTCGCCGGCGACCGCATGTCGGTCGTGATCCAGGCCAACACCAGCATTCCGACGCGCGCCAAGAAGGTCTTCGCGACCACGGAAGACAACCAGGACTTCGTGGCGATCGAGATCTATCAGGGCGAGCACGACCTGGCGTCCAAGAACCGGCGACTCGGCCGGTTCGTGCTCAGCGATTTGACCCGCGCATCGCGTGGCCGCACCAAGGTCGAGGTCAGCTTCACGATGGATGCAGATGGCATCCTGGAGGTCGCCGCGGTCGAGGTCGGAACGGGCCGCGCATCGACCGTCACGATCGAAGCATCCAGCGGGCTCACGGCGGATGAAATCCGGCAGCTCGCGTCGCGCCAATCGCGGCCTGGTTTCTGACTCTGGCAATGCGCGCGGGTCCAGCGCGCTGGTTCGGATGCAGAGGTTGGTCGGGGCGTGCGCGGCGCCGGCTAGAGCTTCCCTCGATGTACAGGTCGCGTCGCAGAATCGGTGTTATGTCAACTCCGGTATACGGCAACTGGGCACAACCTCAGGGTTTGGCCCCGCCGCCGATCTGCTGCGCTGGGAATGAAGCTCGCCGCGGTCCGGTTCCGCGGTCATGGCGAACATCGCGAGCGAACCACGGCCGGCGATCGTTGCGCGGCCTGCGTTCGTTGCCGCGGTCATGCTCGCCGCGTTTGCGCTCGTGCCGTGGCAACACCACGGTGGAACGCGGCGCGTGATCGTGCCGCTTGACGAGATCAAACGGCCGCCGGTGATCGTGCCGATGGAGCTCTATGCCGGGCCCGGCGTGCTCGCGGACCTCGTGGACTTGTTCGCGCCCGCGTTCGACGTGGCGTTCGACTCCGTGATCGAGCCGGCGGAGCATCCGGACGCGCAGCCCTGGCCCCGCGGAATGGTCATCCACCCGCCCCCGTTCCCCGACCAGATGAATGTCATGCCCAGCGGATTGGACAGGCTGTTGTCAGGTTTGCTCGCGCCCTGGCATTCCATCGCTTCGTAGCCCTGCCGTTGTTGCTATACGAGCCTGGTGTCGGCGGAGTCGCTCGCAGCGTTTGGCGAGGCCACGCGTACGTGGTTTTCGCAGAGCTTTGCCGCGCCCACACCGGTCCAAGAGCGCGGCTGGGCAAGCATCGCGAGCGGCAAGCACACGCTCATGCTGGCGCCGACCGGCAGCGGCAAGACGCTCGCCGCGTTCTTGTACTGCCTCGATCGGCTCGCGCGCACGCGCGAACCCGGAGCCGGCACGCGCGTCGTCTACGTTTCGCCGATCAAGGCACTCGCCTACGACGTCGAGCGCAACCTGCGGGCACCGCTCGCCGGCCTACAGCGACTCGGCGCCGGCGCGCAGATCACGGTCGACGTTCGCACCGGCGATACATCGGCGAAGGAACGCGAGCGCCAGCGCAAAGACCCCGGCCAGATCCTGATCACGACGCCCGAGTCGCTCTACCTGCTGCTCGCCGGCCGATCGCGCGAACGGCTGCGCAGCGTCGACACGATCATCGTCGACGAGATCCACGCGCTCGCGCCGACCAAGCGCGGTATTCATCTCGGCCTCACGCTCGAGCGGCTCTCGCACCTCGTCACGTCGTCCGGACACCCCGAACCGCAACGCGTTGGTCTGTCGGCGACTCAACGACCACTTACGGAAGTGGCTCGATATCTGGGCGGGGACCGACCCGTCGAGATCATCGACGCCAGCGCGAAGCCCGCGCTCGATCTCGAGATCGTCGTGCCGGCGGCCGATATGGAGCAGCCCGGCACCCTGCCGACCGCCGAGGGCAAGAACGATGGCGGCGGGATGTGGCCGCTGATCTATCCGCGCCTGCTCGACGAGATCCTCGCCCACCGGTCGACGATCGTGTTCGTCAACTCGCGCCGGCTCTCCGAGCGCGTCGCGCAGCAGCTCACCGAGCTCGCGGTCGCGCGCGGCGTTGCCGAGCCAGGCGTCGAGCTCGTGCGTGCCCACCACGGCTCGGTTGCGCGCCATCAACGGCTGGAGATCGAAGAAGCGCTCAAGGCCGGCCGGCTGCGCGCGATCACCGCGACGTCGTCGCTCGAGCTCGGCATCGACATGGGTGCCGTCGATCTCGTGCTGCAGGTCGAATCGCCGGGTGCGGTGTCGCGTGGTCTGCAGCGCATCGGTCGCGCCAGTCACCACGTCGGCGGCACGAGTCGCGGCCGCATCCTGCCGAAGTTCCGCGGCGACTTGCTCGAAGCGACCGTGGTCGCGCACGAAATGCTCGACGGCAAGGTCGAAGCGATTCGCGTCCCGGATAGCGCGCTCGACGTGCTCGCGCAGCAGATCGTCGCGATGGTCGCCGCGGATCCGTGGCAGGTCGCGGACCTCGAGCGCGTGGTGCGGCGCGCAGCGAGTTATCGCGAGCTGTCGCACGCGGCATTTCTCGGCGTGCTCGACATGCTCGCCGGTCGCTATCCGAGCGACGAGTTCGCCGAGCTGCGGCCACGCCTCACGTGGGATCGCCAGGCCGATATTCTCGTCGGTCGCAAGGGCGCACGGCTCCTCAGCGTGGTGTCGGGCGGCACGATTCCCGATCGCGGGCTCTACGGCGTGCACGTCGGCGAGCGCGGCCCCAAGGTCGGCGAGCTCGACGAGGAAATGGTCAACGAGAGCCGCAAAGGCGAGACGTTCATCCTCGGCGCGACGACATGGCGGATCGAGGACATCACGCGCGATCGCGTGATCGTGAGCCCGGCGCCGGGCGAGCCCGGCAAGATGCCGTTCTGGCGTGCCGACGGTCCGGGCCGCCCGATCGAGCTCGGCAAGACGCTCGGTGCGTTCTGCCGCGAGCTCGATGCAAAGCTGGTGAACGATCCGGCGGCGGCGCAGCGCTGGCTCGAGCGCGAGTACAACCTCGACGCGTTTGCGGCCGGCAATCTGATTCGCTACCTCGCCGATCAACGCGGCCAGGCCGGCAGCGTGCCGAGCGATCGCGCGATCACGATCGAGCGGTTCCGCGACGAGCTCGGCGACGTGCGCGTGTGCCTGTTGTCGCCGTTCGGCAGCCGCGTCCACGCACCATGGGCGCTGGTGCTCGCGCGCCAGCTCGAAGACCAGCTCGGCTATCCGATTCATCCGCTGTGGACCGACGATGGCATCGCGCTCCGGTTCGCCGACGGTGATCTGTTGCCCGACGACGATCAGCTACTCCCCGATCCCGATGACGTCGAGCGCGTGCTGGTCGACGAGCTCGCACGCTCGAGCGTGTTCGCGAGTCACTTCCG
>DASUFX010000615.1:0-21887 GCA_036274355.1 Kofleriaceae bacterium
TTCGGCGGGGGTCGTGAACGGACCGTCGTGCTTGTTGAGGACCTGCAGGACACCGACGAGACCACCCAGCGCGCCGAGCATCGGCACGCTGAGGATCGAGCGCGTGCGAAAGCCGCTCTTGAGATCGACCGCGGGTTGGAAGCGCTGGTCGGCGTACGCGTCCGGGATGTTGACGATCTCGCGCGTCTGCGCGACCCAGCCCGCGACGCCCTCGCCGACATCGAGCCGGATCTCGACAACCTCACTGCCCTGGATGACCTTCGACCAGAGCTGGCGGCCGTCTTCGGTGACTAAAAAGAGCGTGGAGCGATCGGCCTCCATCAGCTCGGTCACCTTCTCCATGATCAGGCGGAGCAGCGTGTCGATGTCGCCGACCGTGGACAGCGCGCGGCTGACCTCCTGGACCAGCGCGACTTTCTTCTGTTCGCGGCGCAGGGCGGCCGCGAGCGACTGCATCGGGTCCGATGCGCTCGTAGCCAGTCCCTTGGCGTCCGACATCCCACCCAGCATGGTACCAGAGCGGCCGATCCGACCGCTCGGCGGGTGGCTCTATTCCATGCCGCGGCGGCGCAGGTCATCCTCGTCGAGGCCTTCGAGGTGACCGATTTCGTGGAGCAGCGTGTCGCGGATTTGCTCGGATAGCTCGGTACGTGTCTTCACGGCACGTGCAAGGTTCTTGCGATAGAGCACGATCGAGGGCGCCTCGTCATCCGGCGCCGGCGCACGCCCGACCGGGCCGCGATACAGGCCCAAGATCGTCGGTGGGAACGGGGGCTGAACCGCCTTGAGATCGACCGGATCTGGCAGATCGGCGATTTCGAGCTTGATCGATTTGACGTGCGCGCGCCGGTCGGCTGGCAGCGAAGCAACGACCGCGTCGATCTCTTTCTGGAAGTCGGTGACCGTGATCAGGACGGGAGCGCTGAGCTCCTTCGGCGCGAGCTCGATCGCTTTGGCGAGCTCCTTGTCGGCCGTGTTGCCCTCGCCGAGCTGTTCGAGCGTCAGGCCGAGCATCTGGTGCGTGTAGGCATCCTGCGGCTGGATACCGAGCGCCTTTTCGAACGCGACCTTCGCCTCGGAGAACCGCGACAGATCGAACAGCGCGACGCCGCGCTCGTGAAGTGCGTCGCCGCGACCCGGCGTGATGCGCAGAGCGCTGTCGACGCGCTCGAGCGCCTCGTCGCTGCGGCCGAGATCGTTGAGCGCCTGGGCTTCGAGCACCGCGAGGTCCGCGGCGAGTGGCGCGTTGCGACGACGGCGAGCAAGCGCGCGCCGGCTGCCGCGCTGGGCGAGCTCGAGGCCGAGCCGGAGCGCGTCGCGGGTGCGGTCACCCTTGCCGTTGATATAGAAGTCCGCGACCGCGCGGAGCGTCTCGGGGTCGTCCGGGTCGAGCGCGAGGGCGAGCTGGAACGCCATCTGTGCCTCGCCGTCGCGGCCCAGAGCCGCGAGCGACGCACCGCGGAGGTGATGCGCCTCGACGGAGCTCGGCACGATATCGGAGGCGCGGTCGGCGCACGTCCACGCGGCGGCGTACTGGCCGCGCTCGATTTCTTTGTTCGCCTGGTCGAGCAGCGCCTGGACGCGGGTCTCGTCGTCGGCGTTGTCGGGAATCTTGGCGGCGCACTCGACGACGGGCTGCTCGTGGTGCGGGCGCACGGTCGCCTCGGTCGCCTCGGCGTGCGTCGGTACCGGTGTCGTCGCCGCGGCGACGGTTTCACTATGCGCAGGCTCCGCGGGCTTGTTCGGTGTCCCCTTGCAGCCAACGAGGAGAGCTGCCGCGAGCACCCAACGCATGGCGCCCATTTTAGCGTCTTCGGGTCTGGAACGCGAAACCTGCAAGTCGCGGAGATGACTCGACCTACCGCGAGGATTTCGGAGTACTTTATGCGCTGATGTCGATTGAGGGCGAGCTCTGGCACGAAGTCGAAGCCAAACGCGACGACGGCACGCCGACGATGTTTCGCATTCGCGAGCTCGATCGCAAGCCCACTCTCACGCGGATCTTCGTCGTCGAGCTGCCCTATCCGAAGACCGAGCTGTCGCGGCTGCCGAACGCGTCGGACTATCGCCGCCTCGCCGAATTCGACGAGCAATGGCTGCGTCCGGCGTGTACCTCGCTCGGCTGGGAGTACGTCGGCCACAAGATCGAGGACGGATCGTTTTTCTTCTACACCTACGGGTGCGCCGATCCGAACGCGATGATCGAGAAGCTGTCGCCGTACGACGCCGGCCTCGGCTTCTACGACGACGAGGATCCAGACTGGCAGGAGTACGGCACGCTCAAGAATCTGCTCGAGCAAGCCAAGGCGCTTCCGGCCGCAGCTCCCAAGCCGAACGCGCGCACAAGGACGACGACGACGGCGGCCACGCCAATGGCGAAGCCCAACGCGAAGGCGAAGGCGAAACGAAACGCCAAAGCCACGCCGAAGGCCGCGGCCAAGACCAAGACGAAGCTGAAAGCCAACGCGAAGGCGAAGGCGAAGGTGAAGGTGAAGGTGAAGGTGAAGGCGACGGCGAAGGCCAAGCCGGCCAAGCGAAGACGCCGCTAGCTCGGGCGAAGTGGTCGCGTGCGCGGGACGCGGCAGCGTCAAGAAATGTCGGATACCCGGTTCCGCCGAAGCCGAGCTGATTCGACGTAGAATGGGTATGTGGCCGATCGTCCTGACGGATCGTGGGATGCCCCCACGGAACACGACGATCAGCACGAGATCGATTCTGGTGAGTTCGGGGCCGAAGACCCGCCGACCGTAAAAGCCACCGAGAGCCAGCGCGCGCGTGCCCGCGGTGACGCGATCGCGAACCAGCTCGCGAGCGTGAACCGCAACGTCGTTGCCAAGCCCGCTGCGCCGTTGCCTGCGCCGCCGATGCCACTACCGTCGACCACGCTGCCGCCGCCAGTCGTGCAGCGCGCGCCTGCCAAGCCGAGCACGCCTAGCGACAGCATCGTCATGCTCGACAAGGTGTCCAGCAAGGCGGCGGCCGAGCCCGCACCGCGGCGCGGCGAGTCGGCAGCGGGTGGGATTGTCGTGGTCGCGACCGGCGGCGATGCCGAACGCATCCGCAAGCTCTGCCACAAGCACGGCCTGCTCGTGCCGGTGATCGGATCGCTTGCAGCCGTCCACGTTGCGGTGTCGATCGTCGTCGTCGGCGAACCGTCGCCACCCGCGCCCGAGCGTGTCGTCCACGTCGTGCGGCCGACCGTGCCCGACGACAAGCTCGTCGATCTGCTGCGCGCGCTCGTCAGCGGCCGCGTGATTGTCGAGCCGCCCGAGGCGGTCGTGCCGATCAACTCGCGTGTCGGCGAGGCAGTGCGGCGCCTCGCGACGCTCTCCGATCGCGGTGCGATCGAGATGACGACGATCGAAGCGATCACCGCGATCACGGCGTGCGATCGCGCGCACTGCCTGTTCTACGATCCATCGACGAGTGCGCTGTGGTCGGAGGCGAAGCGCCGCGAAGGAAGCGACGATCGCCAGGCGATGGGCGGCATCGTCGGCTGGGCGGCGCTTACCGGGCAGACGATTTACGCATCGCCGGCCGGCGACGATCCACGCTGGCTGCAGGAAGTCGATGATCCGGACGGCAAGCCGCAGTCGCGCGTGCTCGTGCAACCGATCATCGGGGCCGATCGCCGCGTGCACGCCGTCCTGATCGCAATCCGGCGCTGGCGACACGCCGACTTCAGCGATGTGGAGCGCAATGCGCTCGCGTCGTTCGCAGCACTTGCCGGCCCCGCACTCGATCTGGCGGTCGCGGCGTCGCCTCCACCCACGCCACGCAAGGCGCGCTCGACGCTCCCCGGCGCGGCAGCCTCGAAGTCCGCGATCGTGTCGACACCGCGCGCGGCGAGCGAGTCACGGCCGCCGCCCGTCACCGCGCGCTCCGGCCCAGAGGCCGGGCCGCCCGGATCGATGACACGGGGCCGCGACAACGCGCGCAGCCACAAGCCGTCGACGCAACCGCCGCCGACCGTCGAGCTGCCACCGCCGTCCGACGAGTTCACGAGCGTCGACGACAACGATCGCTACTCGAGCGATTCGATTCTCTCGCTTCCCTCGCCTCCCCACCTCCCCGCGCCGATCGATCAGCCGCCGGTGCCGTACAAGACGGTCAAACCCGCGGCGCGCAAGCGCCCGCGCACGCACTCCGATTCGCAAGCGCCAAAGCCGCGTGGCGATGGTGACCTCGTCGATCTCGCGGTCGTCGCGATCGATGACGACGCGCGCCGCGTGCAGCGCCTCGTCAAGAAGACGCGATTCGAGATCTCGACGTTCGCGCGGCTCGCCGATGTGCCGGACTTCTATCGCGTCCTCACGCTCGGCGACGCCTGGCAAGGCGACGACGCGCGCATCATCTACGCGGCACGCTCGTCGATCCCCGACGATCAGCTCAACGATCTGTTCGATGCGCTCGTCCACGATCGCGTCGTCGCCCCCGCCGGTCCGCTGACGGCTCCGCAGAGCATCGCGGAAGCGCGTCGCTCTCAGATCGCGCTTGCGGGCGCGCGCAAGCTCGCCGTGGCCGTAGACCTCGCAGCCGCCGAGACGATCACCGTCGAGACGATGCGCGAGCTCCTCGATACCGACCGCGCCTACTGCTGGATCTTCGAGCCGGACGCGGGTCTGATGTGGTCAGAGGCGCGCCGCCGCGTCGGCATCGAGCCGTTCCGCGCGATCGCAGGCATCACAGGGTATTGCGCGCGCACCGGCAAGGCCGCGAACGTGCCCCACGCGAGCGCTGATCCGCGCTGGCTCGCTCCGCTCGACGACCCCGACGGCGATCCGCACAGCCAGCTGCTCGTCCAACCGGTCGTGCGCAACGACGGCCGCGTACACGGCCTCTTGGTTGCTGTCCGCCGGCCGCGCCGCCCGGGCTTCACCGATCTCGACGTCACACTGGCCGCTCGCTTCGCCGGCCTCGTCGCGCCGCTGTTCGAGCAGATCGCGGT
The DNA here is from genome assembly GCA_036274355.1 of Kofleriaceae bacterium. GTDB lineage: Bacteria > Myxococcota_A > Polyangia > Haliangiales > Haliangiaceae > JABFXX01. The sequence continues at coordinate 4,949 of DASUFX010000615.1, forward strand.
CACGCAAACGTCGCAGGAGCTCGTCGGCGAAGACACCTCCGCGCGGCCGCCGATCGAGCCGCGCGCTCAGTCGTCGGTCAGCATGATGACCCGCGTCGAGAATCCGATCATTCGCTGGGTCTTCCTCGCGATCGGATTGGCCGTCGGCGTGATCATTGGCGTGATGCTCTAGGCGTCCGCCCAGTTCGTGCCGATGCCGATGTCGACTTCGAGCGGCACGCTCAGCTTGTAGACGTTTTCCATCTCGTCTTTGAGCGCGGCGCCGACGGTGTCGGCGATGTCGGGCGGCGACTCGAACACGAGCTCGTCGTGCACGGTGAGCAGCATCTGCACCGGCCAGCCTTCGCGCGCGATCCGTTCGGTCGTGCGCAGCATCGCGAGCTTGATGATGTCCGCGCCGGTGCCCTGCATCGGCGTGTTCTGGGCGACGCGCTCGGCGGCGTGTCGTGCGGCCGGGCTCTTCGACATCAGATTTGGAATCGGCCGCCAACGCCCGAGCACGGTGCGCGCACCACCTTGCGCACGCGCGACCGCGACGATCTCGTCCATGAACTTGTGGATCGTCGGGAAGCGCTGGAAGTAGCGGCGCGAATACTCGGCGGCTTGCGTGCGCGTGACGTCGAGGGCGCGCGCGAGGCCGAAATCGGACTGGCCGTACGACAGGCCATAGTTGACGGCCTTCGCGACGCGGCGCTGCTCGGCGGTGACTTGCTCGCGCGGCACGCCGAACACCTCGGCCGCCGTCTGCGTGTGGACGTCGACGTGATCACGAAATGCCGATGACAGCAGCGGATCGCCTGACAGGTGCGCCAGGATGCGCAGCTCGATCTGCGAGTAGTCCGCCGCGATGAGCACGTGGCCCGGCGCTGCGATGAAACCGCGGCGGATCTGCATGCCGAGGTCGCTGCGGATCGGAATGTTCTGAAGATTTGGATCTTGCGACGAGATGCGCCCGGTTTCGGCGACGACCTGGTTGAACGTGGTGTGCACGCGACCGGTCTTCGACGATACGAGCGGCGGCAGCGCATCGAGGTACGTGCCTTTGAGCTTGCTGATCTCGCGATGCTCGAGGATCGGCTTGATGATCGGATGCTCGAGCTGCTCGAGCGTGTCGGCCTCCGTCGACCAGCCGGTCTTCGTGCGCCGCACGCCCTTGGTCGCGAGGCCGAGCTTCTCGAACAACAGCTCGCCGAGCTGCTTCGGCGAACTGACGTTGAGCTCTTCGCCGGCGATCTCGTAGATCTGTTTCTCGAGACCTTCGAGGCGCGCCGACACCTCGGCGCCGAGCTTCTTGAAGTGATTCGTGTCGATGTGAATGCCGACACGCTCGATGCGCGCGAGCAGATTCGCGACCGGCAGCTCGATCTCGCGGTACAGCGCCGCGAGCCCGCTCGCATCGAGACGCGCGGGCAGCTCGTCGGCGATCGGCAACAGCGAGTACGTGATCGCACCAGTCCATGGCGCGGCACGCTCGACCTCGACCGCTTCGAGACTCTTCGCGCGACCGACGATCTTGTCGCGACCGGGAAGCAGCACACCACCGAGCCGCTGCGCGACCGCCTCGCCTGGCTCGGCATCCGCCGTCGGATCGAGCAAGAACGCGGCGAGCATCGTGTCCTCGACGATGCCGGCGACCGTGACGCCGATGTCGAGGAACGCGCGCACGACTTGCTTTGCGTTGTGGCAAATCTTCGCCACCGTCGGATCTTCGAGCACGCGGTGCAGCGGCACGAGATCGCCGGCGACCGGCGGCGACGGTGCGCCGATGTAGCGATGCGCGAGCGGAATGTAGGCGGGCGCCTGGCCGGGCACGGCGACGATCACGGAGACCATGCGCGCACGCTCGATACGCTCGGGGTCGAGCTCGACGGTGATCGCGAGCTTGCCCGCTGCCTCGGCATGCTTCGCGAGCTCGGCGATCGCGTCGCCGCGCACGATGACCTTCGCGTCCTGACGTGCTTCAACGGTCGCGAGTGGCGTCGCTTCGGGCGCGGGGACGACGATCATGTCCTCGCCCGGCGGCATCTTCATCTTCACCTTCTCGACGAGCACCTGGAACTCGAGCTCGGTGAACAGCTGGAGCAGTACGGGCAGGTCCCACTGACCGACGACCAGCTCTTCGAGCGGTTGCAGCGGTACGTCGCGCTTGAGCTCGACGAGCTGGCGCGAAATCTTCACGCGCTCGAGCATCTCGGGATCGCCGAACGGCTGCTTGACCGAGAGCCGCGGCACGACCGGGTTCGTCTTGATCAGATTGTCGAGCGTGCCGTACTGCTCGAGGAGATTCGCGGCGGTCTTGTCGCCGACGCCGCGAAGGCCCGGGATGTTGTCGCTGGTGTCGCCGACGAGCGCGAGGAAGTCCGGAATCTTCTCCGGCGGCACGCCCATCTTCTTGATCACTTCTTCGCGCGTGTACGTCTTCTGATGGAGCGCGTCGATCATCGTCACGCCATCGCCGATCAACTGCATGATGTCTTTGTCGGCGCTGAAGATGACGACTTCCCAGCCCTTCTTCTTCGCCTCCACCACGAGCGTCGCGATCACGTCGTCGGCTTCGACACCGGGGACCGCGAGGCAGGGCCACCCGAGGCCGCCGACGACCTTCGGGAAGTACTCCATCTGCACTTGCAGCTCTTCGGGAGTCTCTTTGCGGTGCGCCTTGTAATCCGCGTACATATCGGCGCGGAACGTCTTCTTGCCCGATTTGTCGTCGAATACGACCGCCATCCGCTCGGGTTTGAAGTCCTCCTCGAGCCGCATCAACATCCGCGAAAACACGTAGAGCGCACCGGTGGGCATGCCCTCGGACGTCGACAGCCGGACCTCGCGACGCTCGCCACGCGAGACGTTCATCAGGCCGTAATGGGCGCGGTAAATGTACCCATGCCCGTCGACGATATAGAGCCGCTCCGCCATCTTGCGGGGGCACTCTAGCCCATCTATTCGCCCGGGCACCCAGTCGAAAAGCGAGTTGTTCGCACCCGATCTGGCGTACGATCGGGCCGTGCGCGCAGCAGCCGTAGCCCTGCTCGTTTCCGCCTGCTCGTTCAACCATGGCCTCGGCGCGTTCGATGCGTCTGGCGGCGGCGGTGACGACACCGGTAGCGGTAGCGGCAGCGGCAGCGACGCGATGATGGGCTCCGACGGCGGTGGCAGCGGGAGCGACGGGCCGATGTCGACGCTGCGCCAGAAGACGATCACGATCGGCACGATCGCAGGCGGTCCGCACGCCGATTTTCCGGTCTGGATCACGCTGAGCGACGCGGATCTCATGGCCCGCGCGCGCACCGACGGCACGGACATCCACTTCTTGATCGGCGGGCAGCCCGCCGACTACCAGATCCAGAGCTGGGTCAAGAATACCGGCCGGCTCGACGCATGGGTGCGCGTGCCGAGCCTCGATACCGGGACGCAGATCGTGATGCGTTACGGCGACGTCAGCGTCGCGCACACGCCCGACGTACCGGGCACGTTCGGCGGTTACCAAGCGGTGTGGCATCTCGACGATGCGCTCAACAACACGACGGTCGCCGACGCGCGCAACCTGCATAACGGCACGGCGGTGATGCTACAGGCGAACGACAGCACGGCGGCGCAGCTCGGTAACGGTATCAATTTCAGCGACGGCAACGATCAGATCACGTTCACGAACCCGCTGGCCGGCAACAGCGCGCATACGATCTCGTTCTGGATCAACCAGCGGGCCACTGCGTCGAACGACTGCGTGATCGCGATGGGCAACGGGCAGTTGAACGAGGCGCGCTGGTTTCACAGCCGCTACAACGCGAGCACGGTCGCCGTCGGCTTCTATACGAACGACTGGGACAATCCGGCCGAGAACATCATCGGCGGCAACTGGACGCTCATGCACTGGGTCTACGAGGGCAACCGCATGTCCCGCATCTACCGCAATGGCGTGCTCGTCGCGGGACCGTTCATGCACCAAAACAACATCGACACGATGGGTACCGCCGGCTCGATCGGCAACGCGCCGGTCGCCTATGGCGCGAACATGGGGCTCAACGCCGCGCTCGATGAGATGCGCATCATCAACGTCGTGCGCAACGCGAACTGGATCGCCATGGAGTACAAGAACCAGAAGACGCCGAGCATGTTCTACACGGTTGGCCCCGAGATGCAGTAGGCCGCGGTGCACGCCTGAACGCGGCTTCGTGTTAAGAATCCCCAATGCACCGCATCGTCGTCGACGCGATGGGAGGCGATCACGCGCCGGACGAGGTCGTGCGGGGTGCCGCCGAGGCGTCGCTCGCGCTGACCAACGCCGAGATCATCCTGGTCGGTGATGCCGCGGTGCTCGGCCGCCTACTCCCGCGGATGCGCCACGATGGCGCGCGCGTGCGCGTACACCACGCTCCGGCATTCGTCGAGATGGACGAAAAGCCCGCCGAGGCGCTCGCGGCCAAGCCCGAGGCATCGATCGCCGTCGCCGCGGACCTGGTCGCACGTGGTGAAGGCGACGCCCTGGTATCGGCAGGCAACACCGGCGCGTCGGTACTCGCATGCGCTCGGCGTTGGACGCTGCTCACCGGCGTACGGCGTGCGGCGCTCGCAGCCGTCTATCCGACGGAGCTACGCCGCGGCGAAAAAGACGATCCGTTTTCGCTGATCCTCGATGTCGGCGCGACGATCGACGCGACCGCCGAGGATCTCGTTGGCTTCGCCGTGATGGGCTCGGCGTACGCGAAGCTGATCTCGCAGAATCGCCGCCCGCGCGTCGCGCTGCTCTCGAACGGTACCGAGGCCGGCAAAGGTCCACCCGAGGTCGTGCGTGCCCACGAGCAGCTCGTCGAGACGACCGAGCTGAACTTCATCGGCAACATCGAGGGTCTCGACATTCCGCGCGGCGTCGCCGACGTCGTCGTGACGTCGGGCTTCGTCGGCAACGTCGTGCTCAAGATGCTCGAAGGTGTGAGCGAGACGGTCGTGCGGCTCGCGCGCTATGCGCACAAGGAGCGGCTCGCGTGGCGCCTCGGGCTCGTCGCGCTGTCGAGCGCGATCGATCAGCTCAAGGAAGTCACCGACTGGCAGCAGTACGGCGGCGCGCCACTGCTCGGCTTCACGCATCCGTTCATCAAGGCACATGGCCGCTCGAATGCGCGCGCAGTGCAGAACGCGGTGAAGGTCGCCCACAAAGCTCTCGCCGGAAATCTGTGCGGCAACATCGCGCGCACGATGGCGGAGCTCGATGAACGTGCGCAGCGCCGCACGACGAGTCAAGGTGACGTGGTTGGTGCGTAGTGTTCCGGAGAATTTCGAAGCTACCTGTCCGTATTGGTGAACGCATCGGCTTGTTCGAGCCGGCGACACCTCAGCTCGCGCCCGGCGAGCGGTTGCCGAAGCGCACGTTCCGCTGGGACCTCGACAAGACGTATCTGCGTACCGAGTTCGACTCGCTGAAGGATCTCGCGAAGAGCGCGATCGAGACCGCGGCTGACAAGCAGGCGTATCCCGGCGCGACCGCGCTACTGCGTGCGCTGCGCCAGGACGGCAATCGGATCTGCATCGTATCGGGAAGCCCGACGCAGATGCGTCAGGTGCTCGCCGCCAAGCTCGCGCTCGACGGCGTCGAGTACGACGAGTTCGTGCTCAAGAACAATCTGAAGAACATCCTGCGTGGCCGCTTCCGTGCGTTGCGCGCGCAGATTCCATACAAGCTGCCGGCGATGCTCTCGTCACGCATCAACGTCCCGGCGCCGAGCGAGATGTTGTTCGGCGACGACGCCGAAGCCGACGCGATCATCTACTGCCTGTATGCCGATCTGATCGCCGGCGAGGTCTCGCTGACGGATCTCGAGCGCGTGCTGATCGCGTCACGCGCGTACGACGACGACGCCGAGCGGTGCCTCGATCTCGCGCGCCGCGTGCCGCAAGCGAAGGCCGTCACGCGGATGTTCATTCATCTCGATCGCCGTTCACCGCCGATGGGCTTCCGTCGGTTCGGCCCGCGCCTCGTCCCCGTGTTCAACTATTTCCAGGCCGCGCTCGTGCTCTACGAAGACCAGGTGCTGACCGCGCGCCAGGTGATCTTCGTCGCACTCGAGATGCTCGATTCCGGACAGTTTGCGCTCGGTCACCTCGCGACGAGTGTGCAGGATGTGATTCGTCGCGGACGAGTCACGCGTGAATCGGCGTTGCGGCTTACTGAAGAAGCAGCCGAGGCGGCACGTTCGGGCGCGCTCTCGGGACGAAGCGATCTGCCGCCGTTCGAAAAAATCGCAGAGTCCTTTCGCGAGCGAGTCCGAGAGCTTGGGGGAACGGTTGCCCCCGAGCCCGCGGTTGCCGAACCGCTCGACTACGTGCGCTTGGTCGACGAGGAGCACGAACACCGACACCGTCGCCGTCGCCAAGGCATGGGCTGAGACGCCCCGTGACAGCTGTACCGTCTCGGCGAGATGCACGCCTCGCATATCGATTAACCCCTGTGAGCCCAAAGTTTCGCGCCGGTGCCGGACGTTTTGTACGTTGAATCTGTGCGTCTCTGCATTGCTGCCGTAGTCCTCGCCGCGTGCGGCGGTGGTGGCGGCACACAGGCGCCAGACGCATCACCTCCCGACGCGCCGATCGACATGCCGCCGATGTTCGCCGCGTGTCGCGAGTTCGGCGGCAGCACGGCAACCGTCCCCGCGCACGTGACGGGCTCGCTCGCCGGTCCCGACGTGCAGAGCCCGTCGCAGTGCACGGCGGTCGATGCGCCGTACGGCATCGAGTCTGCGGGCCCCGACGCGGTTGTCCGGATCGACGGTCTGGTTCCCGGCACCGCGTACATCGTGCAGCTCGACTCGCCCGAGGATCTCGCGTTCTACGTCGTGAGCGGCTGCTCGACGCCATCGGGACCGGCGGCGAACGAGTGCTCGTTGTTCGTCGACGCGAGTGCCGGCTCGGAAGAAGTCGGCCGCTTCGTGGCGGCGTCGACGACGACGTATATCGTGGTCGACTACTACGCGTCGCACACGCCGGCGAACCAGACGTTCGCGCTCGATGTCTACGCCGAGGCGTGCACGACCAACTCGCAGTGCAGCGCAGGCGCGCCGGTGTGCTCGAACGGCAAGTGCGTGCAGTGTGCGTCGAGCTTCGATTGCGTCGACTCGCAGGCGCCGGTCTGCGATCGCACAGCCCAAACGTGCGGCCCGGGCTCGGACATGTGCCTGAGCGACGACAGCGTCGAGCCTGCCGACGATGGGCCCGCCGGTGCGCGTGCGCTCGTGCCGAACGGCGGCGGGTTCGCGTCGGCGACCGGCGAGATCTGCAGCACGCCGCGCAGCGAGGCAGACTTCTATTCGTTCCAGGTCACCTCGGTCGGCGAGGTCTGGGACTTCTCACTGCTGTGGGCGGGCACGGACGATCTCGACCTCGAGATCTTCGACGCGAATGGCTCGGCGTACGGACTGTCGTATTGGGAGCAGCCGGAAGCCGCGCGGCTCACGTACCTGCCGACCGGCACGTACTTCGTGAAGATCAGCGACTTCACGAGCCAGACCACGACGCCGGTCGCGTACACGCTCAGCGCGCGACGCACGGCGGGTCCCGGCTGCACGACCCGCGCAGACTGCGCGAGCGAGTACAGAAACCAGATCTTCCGCGGTGACTGCGTGGCCGGCGCGTGCGTGAAGATCGAGGGCGCCGGCTTGGTCGAGGAAGGCGGCGCGTGCGATAGCGTCTCGGACTGCGGCAGCATGCTGTCCTGCCCGAGCTTCTTCTTCGTCGCGAACGCCGATACCCGCGACGTCTGCGCGCGCACGTGCAGCGGTGACGCCGACTGCGCCGCGCTGGGCGAAAGCTATGTCTGCACGACGTATCTGATCCGGAATTTCTGCGTCCAGAAGTGCACCACCAACGAGCAATGCGCGACGTCGCTGGACTCGACGCCGATGTCCGGTCCCTGGTATCGGCTGACTTGCACGCCCGCGACCGGTCGCTGCGCCCCGTAGCTGCTATATAACCCTCGCATGGACCGAAGCGGCTCGATCCTGGTCGTCGAAGACGATGCGGCGATGCGCGAGCTGCTGACCGAAGAGCTGGCCGATGCCGGCTTCACGGTGCAGTCGGCGGGTAGCGCGGCCGGCGGGCTCGAGATCGCGCGCAGCGGTCGCTTCGAGCTCGTGGTCACCGATCTGCGCATGCCCGAGATGGACGGCTTCGACCTGATCCGCGGCGTGATGGCGCTCCCCGAGCCGCCGCACATCATCATGATCACCGCGTTCGGCTCGATCGAGACTGCCATTCGCGCGGTCAAGCTCGGCGCCTACGACTACATCACCAAGCCGTTCGAGATCGAAGAGCTGCTGCTCGTCGCTGACAAGGCACTCGGCGAACGCGCGCTGCGCAGCAAGGTCGCGCGGCTGCAGCGCGAGGTCGAGAAGGAGTATGGCCTCGGCGGCATCATCGCGAAGAGCCAGTCGATGCGCGATGTCATCTCCGATGTGCGTCGGATCGCCGGCTCGACCGCGTCGGTGCTGATCACCGGCGAGAGCGGCACCGGCAAGGAGCTGATCGCGCGCGCGATCCACTACAACTCGTCGCGCGCCGCGGGCCCGTTCGTCGGCGTGAACCTCGCGGCCGTGCCCGAAGGCCTGATCGAGAGCGAGCTGGTCGGTCACAAGACGGGCGCGTTCACCGACGCGCGCAACGACAAGCCCGGCCTGTTCGTCGAGGCCGACGCGGGCACGATCTTCCTCGACGAGATCGGCGAGCTCGCGCTGCCGTTGCAGGCCAAGCTCTTGCGTGTGCTGCAAGAGCACGAGGTGCGGCCGCTCGGCGCGACGAAGAACACGCGCATCGACGTCCGCGTTGTCGCGGCAACGAACAAGAACCTTGGCGCGATGCTCGCCGACGGCAGCTTCCGCGAAGATCTCTACTACCGGATCAACGTCATCAACCTCGATCTACCGCCGCTGCGCTCGCGCCCCGAGGACATCATCCCGCTCGCCGAGCACGTGCTCGCGCAACTCGGCGCCAAGCAACAGCCACAGCGCCGCATGCGGCTGTCGCCCGAAGCGCAGCACCTGCTGCTCGCGTATCACTGGCCTGGCAATGTGCGCGAGCTGATGAACGTCCTCGAGCGAGGCGTCGCGCTGTGCCAGGGCGAGCTGATCGCCGACGACGATCTGCCGCAGCACGTGCGCGAGCGGCGGCCCGCCGACTTCCTCGGCGCTGCGGTCGCGCGCCGGATGACGCTGTCCGAGCTCGAGCGCGAATTCATCGAGCGCGTGCTCGAGGACGAAGCCGGCAACAAGACGCGCGCCGCACAGCGGCTCGGTCTCGATCGCAAGACGCTCTATCGCAAGCTCGACGAGTACGCGAAGCAAGACGGCAAAGCCGAGGCACCGACGCGACCGTCGCATCCCGACAAGCCCGACAAAGACGACGACGAGAGTTAGCGTTAGACGGCCGACCGCGCGCCTGCGTTACAGCGGTGTACCGAGGCCTACTGATTGCAACCCGCTCTCCGCGAACCCACGCGAGAGGGCTAATCATGCAAAAGCTACAACTGTGTGCGGTAGCGCTCGCGCTCGCAGCGTGCGCTTCTGACACCGACGATCCGAGCAACGAGCCCCGCCGCGGTAAGGGGCCACACACGCCAGAGCCGACCGTCGACGCGGCGTTGACGCCACCGCCCCCGAGCGATCCGGTGGGAACCGTCAGTTGCTACACCGAAGGCGCGCCACAGGCTGCGTGCACGCTGCCGACGCACTGCTGCTTCGGCAACTACAGCGCGCAGCACAATGGCTACTGCACGACCGAGGCTTGCGCAGAGAGCACGATCGCGTGCGACGGCCCGGAGGATTGCGCGAACGGCCAGCATTGCTGCGCGACCCTGCTCGATATCGGCCGCTGGAATCTCGCCTGCCAGAGCAGCGCCTGCAGCCCGCAGCCGCTCGGCGACGAGCTGTGCCACGACAGCAGCACCTGCGGCGGCGGCACGTGCGTGAGCGCGCTCGACGCCAACTACGACTTGCCGCGAACGCTGTCGGTCTGCCGCTAGCGCGCCGTCTCGCGCAAGTACTCGCGGAACCGGCGCAGTCCGACCTCCGTCTTGAGATCGGTGAGCGCGCCGGCGCGACACGCGGCAATCGCGTCGTCGAGGATGAGCCACGTCGTGCGCGCACCCTCCTCCATCGGCGAGCCATCGCCGGTAAGCGGCTGCTGCGTCGCCGGATCGACTTCGACCGCGGTGAAGTAGAACTTCTCGACGAGGCACCCGGGCGACGGAAACATGCCGGCGCCGAGCAGTACGACCTTGTCTTGCTCGACGAGGAAGCCGGCCTCTTCGAGCACCTCGTGCGCGGCGCGCGCCTTGAGCCCGAGCTCGCCTTGGTCGCCTTCCTCGACGATGCCGGCGACGAGCTCGGTCAAGAACAAGCCGGGGGCCTGCTCCGGCAACGGCGCGCGCGCAGGATCGCGACCGAGCACGAGCGCGGGGCGCAGCCCGTGCCGCACGAGCACCTCGGTGCCACGTTCGGTCCGTGCGTAGACGACGACGACGACCGCGTCCTGGCCGAACGGCCGCACGACCGCATCGCAGATGTACTGCGCCGATGTGCTGCCATCACCGTGGACGTTGCGCAGGTGAAGCCGGCGAATTGCGAGGAAGCCTCCGTCGCCGACGCGCTCGTCGCTGTCGACGATCAGATCACGGACTTCGCTCACGGTGCGGCGGAACCCGCAGCCGAACCAGCGGCCGGCGGAGCTGCCGCGCTACCCGCCGACGGCTCGTCAGGCGACGGACCGGGCGCGGGCGGTGGCGGCAGGCCACCGAGCTGCTTGACCTCGTACTTCGCAAGCGCCGAGTGAATGTCGACCGCGAGCTGATCGACCTTGCTCGTCGCCCAGCCCGGCACGCTCGGATCGTTCTCGGGCACCGGATCCGGCTTTGGCATACCCGCGTGGAAGCGCAGCATCACCGGCGTCACTTTGACGATCCAGTTGCTGCCGTCGGGTAGCAGCGTGACGACGAGCGTGATGTTGACGGAGCCGTCGGGGAACTGCGAGTCCGCGTCCGTTCGCGTCATTCCGCCGCCCATGTCGCGCGTCGACGTTCCGTTACCACCCTCGCGCGTGACCGCCATGCCTTCGGGCGTGAACCACCTTCCTTCGGTCTGCATACCGAGTGTGGTCTCGTCCGACTTCTGCAGCTTGTACTTCGATTCGACGGCCGCCTTGGTGGCGGCGAACAGCGTGAGCTTGTCGCCTTGATAGCGAGCCGCCTTCGCGGTGCCGACTTCCTTCGAGGACGGACCGCACGCCACGGCGGCGACCGTCAGTAGCGCAACCAGGTATTGCATGGCCTGGAGTTGACTACTGCACGGCGTAGTTCTGCAAGCGCTTGTGGATCTCTAGCTGCAAGGAATCTACGCGTCCAGGCACCCAGCCTGGCAGGTTCGGATCGTCTGGCTTTAGCTCGCGTGGTTGCGGACTTCCGGACAACGCCTGGAAGGTCTTCGGCGTGACCGTGACCATGAAGCCCCCCGCGACCGAGACCAGCTCCACGATGAGCTCGAGGCGCACGCTATGATCTCGAATCTGGGTGTAGCCCTGGTCACCGGCGGATTCGCGCCCGCCCTCGGCGGTGTACCACTGCGGGACGGTGGCCAGCACGTAGCTGTCTTCGTCCCCGCCGTTCGCGTTGGCAATCTTGTAGGTCTCCTGGGTCACGGCGATGACTTCGTTGAACATCTCGCTCGCGTTCCCGCGGTAGTGGGCCGTCTTCGCAGTCTTGATCTCGGCCGCCGACGGCCCGCAAGACATGCACAGTGCAACAATTTGCAGCAGCAGCAAAACTCGCATGGACAGTGATAGCGTTCGCGCATGTCCGAGCTCAAGGGCAAACGCGCGCTGGTCACCGGTGCCTCGAGCGGCATCGGCGCCGAGATCGCTCACGAGCTCGCACGCCGCGGCGTGCATCTCGTCCTCGCCGCACGCCGGCGGCAGCACCTCGACGACGTGGCGAGCGCGTGCGCCGAGCATGGCGTCGCTACCGAGGTGATCACCGCGGACCTCGGCACGGCGGGCGGCGCCCGTGCCCTGTGGTCGACGGCAACGCGCACGCCGGTCGACATCCTGATCAATAATGCCGGCTTCGGTTACTTCCGCCCATTCGCCGAGATCGATTGGGCGCGTGACGCCGAGCTCGTCCAGCTCAACATCACGTCGCTCGTCGAGCTGTCGAAGCTGTTCCGCGAGCACCGTCAGGGGCGCGACGGCCGCGCGTACCTCGTGAACATCGCGTCGATCGCCGCGTATCAGTCGGTGCCGAACATGGCGCTGTACACGTCGTCGAAAGCGTTCGTCCGCAACTTCACCGAGGCGCTGCACGACGAGTGGAAGGGCACGCAGCTATCAGCGACGTGCATCTGCCCGGGCGGCACCAAGACCGACTTCCACGCGATGGCCGGCGCCGGCGATTACGGCTGGCTCGCGAACGTCTCGATGATGACGGCCGAGCGGGTCGCGCGGATCTCGGTCGACGCGATGGCGCGCGGCGCGCGCAACGTGATCCCTGGCTTCATGAACAAGCTCTCGTGCTGGGGCGTGCGGCTGGTGCCGCGCCGATTCGCGTCGTGGATGTCGCGCCGCGTGCTCGGCAAACCGCGACCCGGTGAATTGCCCGCGCGTACGACGGAGGCCGCATGACCGAGCGCCATAACGTTCGCCACTGGACCAACGACACGCGCGGCGTGTACGAGGTCTGGTACCTGACGTGGAACCACCCGGCGACGGACCAGGGCTTCTGGCTTCGCTACATCACCGAGGCGCCCGTCGACGGACCGGCGCGCGGGGAGCTGTGGTTCGCGCGCTTCGATCCGAAGAATCCGGCGCGCACGTTCGGCATCCACAAGCGGTTTCCGATCGATCAGCTGCAATCGGCAGCCGATCCGTTCTCGCTGTCGATCGCCGGCAGCCGGCTCGGTCACGATCACGCGATCGGGCAGCTCGCCGGCAACGGCCACGACGTGCGCTGGGATCTGCGCTGGGACGCGGCGGCTCAGGTGCTGCGCCTGCTCCCCGACGTGATGTACGCGCGCGGCGGACTGGGCGAGACGACGGTGCAGTCGCCGAATCCGCGCGTCGCGATGACCGGCACGCTCGTCGTCGACGGCGAGAAGCTCACGTTCGATCGCGCGACACTCGGCCAGACCCACCTGTGGGGCAAGAAGCACGCGTACTCGTGGACATGGGGACGCTGTGCCGAGTTCGCGGGCGCGCCCGACGCGCTGCTCGAGATCCTCGCAGTCCGCCTGCAGCGGCGCGGCACCACGCTCCCGCCGATGACGCTCGTAACGTTGAACCTCGACGGCGAGCAATATCGGCTGAACCAGTTCCGTCACGTGGTGCGCAACCGCGGCACGTGGGCAAACGGCCACGTCACGTTCTCGGGATGGTCGCCGACCGTTAGGATCGAAGGCGAGCTGTCGTGCCGGCCGGACCAGATGGTGTCGGCGCCCTACCTCGATCCGGACGGCACCGAAGTGTTCTGCGCGAATACCGAGATCGGCGACGCGCGCGTGACGGTGTTTCGGCGTTCCGGGCTGCGCTGGCGGGAGCACCGCACGATCGAAAGCAAGGGCCATGCGCACTTCGAGCTCGGCGGGCGTACGCGCGATCCTGCCGTCGAGCGCGAGCACATGCTCGTTCCCTGATGTAGGGTTCGCCCCAATGGAGCCGAGAAAGACCCCGCTCTGGGAGACGCACAAGAAGCTCGGTGCGAAGCTGGTCGACTTCGCCGGCTGGCACATGCCGGTGTCCTATCCGGCCGGCACGATCAAAGAGCACAAGGCCGTACGCGAAGCGCTCGGTCTGTTCGACGTCTCGCACATGGGCGAGGCCTACCTGCGGGGCCCGCGTGCGCGCGAGGTCGTCGCGAAGCTCGCGACCAACGCATGCGAATCGGCGCCCCCCGGCAAAGCGGTCTACACGCTCCTCTGCCGGCCCAACGGCGGCATCGTCGACGACTGCATCTTCTACAAGAAATCCGACGACGATTTCATGGTCATCTTCAACGCGGGCAACGTCGCCAAGGACCTCGACTGGTTCCGCGAGCACGCGTCGACCACCTGCGATGTCATCGACGTCTCCGACGAGACCGCGCTGATCGCAGTGCAAGGACCGAAGGCGGTTGGCGTCGTCGACAAGCTCGGCGACGGCACCCTGTCGTCGATGCCGAGCTTCACGTTCCGCGACACGACGATCGCGGGCGTGAAGTGCATGGCCGCGCGCACCGGCTACACCGGCGAGGACGGCTTCGAGCTCGCGTGCGCGAACGCCGACGCCACGAAGCTCTGGAACGCACTACTCGACGCCGCGACGCCTGCGGGCGGCCTGCCGATCGGCCTCGGCGCGCGCGACTCGCTGCGCCTCGAATCGAAGCTGCCGCTGTACGGCAACGACCTCGATGACGATCACACGCCGCTGGAGGCGGGCCTCGGCTGGGCGGTCAAGCTCGACGGCCGCAACTTCCTCGGCTCGCAGGCGCTGCGCGATCAGAAGGCGAAGGGCCTCACCCGCCAGCTCGTCGGCTTCAAGATCGACGAGAGTGTGCGTGCGATCGCGCGCCACGGCTATCCGATTGTCGACCGTAGCCTCGCTGCCGCGGATCAAGTCATCGGCACCGTGACGAGCGGCGGTCCCGGCATCTACGTAGGCGGCGCGATCGGTCTCGGCTACGTCCCAACCGCGCTCGCCGCGGCAGGTACCAAGCTGACGATCGATTGCCGCGGCAAGGACGCGACGGCGACAGTGGTTTCCGGCAAGTTCTACAAGCGACCCCAGTGAGTATCCGATGAGCACCTTTCCAACCGAGCTCCGTTACACCAACGACCACGAGTGGATTCGCGTCCAGGGTACTTCCTGGCGCGTCGGCATCACGCAGTTTGCCGTCGATGCGCTCGGCGACATCACGCTCGTCGATCTGCCGAAGGAAGGCGATCAGGTCACGAAGGGCCAGCGCTTTGGCACCGTCGAGAGCGTGAAGAGCGTCAGCGACCTTTACGCCCCGGTTTCGGGCCGAGTGGTCGCGGTCAACTCCGCGCTCAAGGACGCCCCCGAGGACGTCAATGCCGAGCCCTACGGCAAAGGCTGGATGATCGAAGTCGAGCCGAACGACAAGGGCGAGCTCGACGAGTTGATGACGGCCGACGCGTACACGCAGCACGTCGCGGCGCAGTGATCCTCACCCCGGCGCCCCCTCGGCACTACTTCTCGATGGGAAAGCCGCGCTTCACCCATTCGTCGAAGCCGCCGTCGAGCGCCACCGCGCGCGGATAGCCCATCGCGCGCAGCGTCGCGGCCGCGAGCGTCGAGATCCGGCCGAACTGGCAGTAGGTCAGGATGTGAGCGCTCGGATCGGGCAGCTCCTTGTCGACACGCAGCTCGAGCTGACCGCGCGGCAGGTGCTGCGCGCCCGGCATGTGGCCGTTGTTGAACGCTTCCTTCTCGCGCACGTCGAGCAGCACGAGGCCATCGCCACCGCTTGCAATGCGGTCGCGAACGTCGTCGATGCTCATGAACGCGATGTCGCGCGATGCCTCGGCGAGCAGCTGCGAGACGGTTTTACCGCCGGAGCGGTTCGTGCGCAGCGCCTCGCTCAGGTGATCGGGCATCTTCAGATCGAGGCTGTGCATCAGCGCGACGAAATCCGCGCGCTCCTTCTTCTGCAGGCGTGGGTTCGACGCCTTCTCGGCGCCAATCGTCGACGACGAGCGGTCCTTGTAGTCGTGCGCCGGGTACACCTTCATCGAGTCGGGCAGCTTGAGCAGCTTGCCGAACAAGCTGTCGTAGAGCGCACTCGCGTCGCCGGTCGGCAAGTCTGTGCGGCCGGTGCCGCCGATCAGGAGCGTATCGCCGGTCAGCACGCGATCCTCGAAGACGAGGCATGTCGAATCGTTCGTGTGCCCGGGCGTGTGGAGCACCTTGACGCGTAGCTTGCCCACGATGAGCGTCTCACCGTCGTCGACGCGCATGTCGGCGTACGGCGCCGCCGCGTTGCGGTGCATCACGACGTGAACACCGAGCCGCTTGCCGAGCTCACGCGCCGCCGAGAAGTGATCGGCATGCGTGTGCGTCTCGTAGATGTAGTGGACGCGCATGCCGCGCTCTGCGATCAGCGCGAGATAGCGATCGAGCTGATCGAGGTGCGGATCGACGACCATCGCCGCACACGAATCGTCACAACCGATCAGGTAAGACAGACATCCGCCAGAACGGATTTGCTCGAAGAGCATGCGCCACTCTAGCGCTTCCGCCTTCGCACGAGGAGCACGAGCACGCCAATCGCCAGGCCGCCGCTTGCGCCACCCGCGCTGCAATTGCAGCCCGACTCCTTCTCCGGACTGCGCGCCAGCGTCGTCGTCGGCGGCGGCTCTTTACCGATCGTCAGATCGAGCTCGGGCACATCCTGAGCGACCTGATCGGCAAGCTGCAGCGTACCGCGCGGCGCGTATGCGAGATCTTGTGCGACCTGGATGGCGCCTTTGCGTGCCCAGCGACCGCGCACGGGGTTGCTGCACGTCAGCGGCCCGAGCCATCGATTCCGGATCGCGTAGCGCGCCTGAAATGCGCTGTACGACGAGGCCTGCGCACTCTGCTCGACCGCACCGTCGGGCCCGCGTTGTTCGCGACCGCCCGCGATCGGCGGCACCTCCTTGAACGTCAGGTCGTTCTTGACGGACTTGTCGTAGCGTACGTGCATGCGCGTGAGCACGAAGTCGCTGCTGCCGTACGCGGTCGGGCTGGCGGCCGTCCCGTCGAGCACGTCGCCGCCGAGCGCCTGAAACGCGGCGTAGTCCAGCGTCGGGCCCGGACACGGCTCACAGGTCGTCGCATCCCACGCGTACTCGGTGATCACGGCACCTGGATGCTTCGCGAGCGTCGCGTCGAACAGCGCCGTGTAAAACGCCGCGAACCCATCGCGCGCGTTCTGCTT
>DASUFX010000616.1:0-11723 GCA_036274355.1 Kofleriaceae bacterium
GTCCCTCTACATCGTGGGTGGGCGCGGTGCGAACGGCTACCTTGCTGACGTCGAGCGCGGCTACATCGAAGGCAACGGCACGTACGACGGCTCCGTGCTGCTCGCTGGGCTCTCGCTCGGCACGCCTCGCGCAGGCCACGCGCTATCGCTGATCGGTAACCAGCTCTATGTGATCGGCGGCGCGAATGCCGGTGGCGCGGTCGACAGCGTCGAGGTTGCGACGTTCGGCGCCGACGCGTCCGCACCGCTCACACCGTTCGCACCGGCACCCGGCGTCCACCTCCACGATCCTCGTGGCTTCGCGACCTGTACGGTGATCGCGAACGAGCTCTACGCTATCGGCGGCCAGAACACGACCGGAGCGATCGGCAGCGTCGAGCGCGCGAAGCTACATTAACCTTGGTCCGATCGTGAGATAGGGGCGGGCGGGTCGCTCGGGTATCCCCTACACGATCCTGCGACTTTTCGTTTTCGGCGCTGGTCGCACGCGTGCGAGCTTCCATAGCAGCTCGCAGTCGATGCTCGAACGCAGCGCGTGCTCGAGCCGATCATACTCGGCGTCCTTGGCAGAGACCGCATCGGTCGGCGGCGCGTCAAGACCGCGACGCGTGCGGAGTCGCGCGAGGACACCAGCGCGGAAGCCATCGTTCTCGAAAATGCCGTGCAGCATCGTGCCGACGACCGACCCAGTCGCGTCGATCGCGCCGTCCATGACCTGCACGGCAGCGCCATTGCGCGAGAGCAGCTCGAACGTGCTCGCGCATGGCGATGTCGACTCGACGACGCCCATGTGGATCTCGTAGCCGGTCACGTCGGTCCCCGCATCCGCGAGGAACGAGCTGGCTGCGGTCCGAGCGACGACCTGGGCCGTGGTCTTGGCGCGTTCGAAGCGGGTGCGCAGCGGCAATAGGCCGAGACCGGCGACGCGCGGCTCCGGCGATTCGACGCCGAACGGATCATCGATCGTTTCGCCGAGCATCTGGCAACCGCCGCACACGCCGAGGACGGGCTCATGCGCGACCGCACGTTCTGCGATGACCTGCGCGATGCCGGTCGCTCGCAACCACGCGAGGTCCGACACGGTGTTCTTCGAGCCCGGCAGGATGACGAGGTCTGCACCGCGAATGGCCTCCGGGCGCTCCGCGAACCGCACGACGACGCCGGGGGAATGCTCGAGCGCTTCGACATCGTCGTAGTTCGAGATCCGCGGCAATCGGACGACGACGATATCGAGCTGATCGCGACTGGGCCGCCGTCGACCCGCGCGATCCTCGAGTGACACCGAGTCTTCGTCGGCGATGCGTAGTTGCTGCACGTACGGTACGACGCCGAGCACGGGCTTTCGCGTCCGTTCGGTCAAGAAATCGAGTCCCGGTTGCAGCAGCGCGATGTCGCCGCGGAACTTGTTGACGACGAACGCCGCGATCCGCTCGCGCTCGTCTGGCTCGAGCAGCTCGAGCGTGCCGACGAACGACGCGAACACACCACCGCGATCGATATCGCCGACGAGCAGCACCGGCGCATCCGCGACGCGCGCGACGTGCATGTTGACGATGTCGCGCGCCTTCAAGTTGATCTCGGCGGGGCTTCCGGCGCCTTCGATCAGCACGAGGTCGTAGCGGGCCTTGAGTGTCGCCAAGCAGTCCGCGATCACGCCCTGCAGCCGCGGCTTGTGCGCGTGGTACTCGACCGCGGTCATGCTGCCGATCGGCTTGCCCATGACGACGACCTGCGAGCAGCGATCGGTTTCGGGCTTGATCAGGATCGGGTTCATCTCGACGGCAGGAGTCAGGCCCGCCGCTTCGGCTTGCACCGCCTGTGCACGCCCGATCTCGAGGCCGTCGGGCGTCACCGCCGAGTTCAGCGCCATGTTCTGCGCCTTGAACGGCACGACGCGGACCCCTTCGCGGCGAAAGAACCGACACAGCGCCGTGACGAGCAAGCTCTTGCCCACGGACGACGCCGTGCCTTGCACCATGAGCGCGGGAGCCGTCATCGCGCGCGTTCCTCGGCGAGCGCGTTCACCAGTCGCGCTCGATCCGCCGCGGGACGCGACGCGAGCCGGATGTACTCGGGCAGTCCGAACGACGCGCAGTCTCGAACGAGCACACGGTGTCGCACGAGCAGCCGCTGGCGCAGCTCGCGCGCGTCTCCGACGTGAACGAGAAAGAAGCACGCGCTCGACGGGACGGTGACATAGCCGAGCAGAGCGACGGCTTGCGCCAGGTGATCGCGGTCGTCGAGGATCTTGCGGCGGCTCTCGTCGACGAATGCGCGCTCGCGGCACGCGACGATCGCGGCAGTCTGCGCCATCGCACTCGTCATCCACGCTGGACGCTGGTCTTCGACGCGTGCGGCGAGCGACGGCGCCACGATCAGATAGCCGACGCGGACACCCGGGATCGCGTGGTCCTTCGTGAGCGAGCGAATGCGAACGACGTTCGCCGGCATCGCGACCTCGGCATCGGCGAACCGGTCGCTGAGCGACAAGAACGACTGATCGAGCACGAGCGTGAGCTGCGGGTTGGCGGCGGCCCATCGCGCGACATCACGGGCCGAGCAACCAGCACCCGTCGGCGTATTCGGCGTGCACAGATAAACGACCGCGGGCTGCTCGGCGGCGACGCGTGCAGCGATCGCATCGAGCTCGAGCGCGAAGCCACGCTCGGCGGCCGCGCGCCACTCGACGAGCTGCGCTCCACAAGCAGCAGCCGCGGCGCTGAATTCGCAGAACGTCGGCTCGACCATCAACACCTTGGTGCCGGGGCGGATCAGCGCACGGGCGAGCGTCCACAGCAGCTCGGCGGCGCCGTTGCCGAGCACGAGCTCGTCGGGTGACACGTCCATCGTGCGCGCGATCGTCTCGCGTGCAGCGCGGCCAGTCGGATCGGGGTAGCGATCGATGCGCGTCTCGCGGATCGCGTCGACCATCGCGGCGCACGGACCGTACGGATTCGTGTTGACGCTGAAGTCGAGCAGCGTCGCCGGATCGATCTGGAGCGCGCGTAGCTCCGCATCTTGCGGGCCACCGTGAACACGTGGAGCGAGATGCTCAGGCGTAGACATGCGTAGCTCCCAGGGCAACGATCACGCAGCCCGCAGCGATGACGGCGCACACCATCACGATGCGCCAGGCATCGTCGATCTTGGCGACTGCGAGCGGCTCGACGGCATCTCCGAGTCGATAGTGCCCGACCTTCTCGAGCTGGACCCGGAGCAATCCAGCCATCGTCGCCATCGGCTGGCCAGCATTCGGGCTCTCCGTCGTACGACCATCGCGACGGAGCATGTGCCACCCGGTCCTGACATCTCGCCGGCACACCGCGCCAGCTGCGAGCAGCAGCACGGCCGTGAGCCGCGCCGGAATGAAGTTGAGCGCGTCGTCGAGTCGCGCCGAGGCCTTGCCGAGGTACTCGTAGCGGCCGCGATAGCCGATCATCGCGTCGAGCGTATTGACTGCGCGGTAGGCCATCGCACCGGGCAGGCCGAATAGCGCGTAGTAGAACAGCGGCGCGACGAAGCTGTCGGAGGTGTTCTCTGCAACCGACTCGACCGTCGCGGCTACGAGCTGCGGCTCGTCGAGCGTGCTCGGATCTCGGCTGCACAAACTACGGAGTCCTTGCCGAGCCGCGCCGAGCCCGCGTGATGCAAGCGCGTCGCGAACCACGTGCGCTGCCCGGCCGAGCCCGCGGATCGCGAACGTCGATTTGAGCAGCAGCACGCTCGCGATGAATGCAGCAACCGGCCACGCGGCAAGCTCGCGTAGCACGAGGAACGTGCCGATGGCGAACGCGCAAGGAACCGTAACTGCGATGAGCGCACCGGCGACGAGCTGAGCAAACCGGCCGCGCGCGGGCGACATCCGCTCGAGCAGCCGCGTGAGCTTGCCCATCCATACGACGGGATGGATCGCGTTCGGAGGCTCGCCGAGCAGGACATCGATGCCGAGCGCGGCCACGAGCACCCACGCCGACGGATCCGAGCTCGTCATCGGTTGCGCTCCATCGCACGCGCTGCAGCTTGCTCGCACTTCCACTGCTCTGCCCCGCTGCGTACCGCGTCGTGAACCGCGGCACCAACGACGTGACCGAGCTCCGTGTGCTTGCCCGCGAAGCGATGCGGGTCGGCAGTGTCGGGCGCGGCGATCACGATGCAGTCGGTGCCGGTCCCCGAGGCAGGCAATCCGCTGATCGGGCTCGCAACCTCGGCCTCGCGAACCGCCAGCGAGCGCGCCTCCGACGCCAACGCGAGCGCTTCGAGCAACGCCTCGTCGGTCAGACCGACCGACACACAGCACAGCACGTTGATCGTACCGATGCGGCCGTCTGGGCCCGGCGGGTCGCCAGCGCGCAACGCATTTCCGAGCCCGACGGTAGCGATGCACCGGCACGACACGTCGCGATACGTCCGCTCGAGATCGACGTAGGGGCGGAGATCGCGACTCGTCATCAACGTGACGGCGTCGGCAATGCCGGCAGCTTCGAGCCGCGTACGCGCGAGCTCGCACGGGTCGACCGGCGGACGGAGCTCGTCGTTGCGAACTTCGACCCACGCCACGGCCCGTGTGCGGCCCAATCCGCCGCCGAGCATTGCCCAACTCACCACACGCTGTGGCTCGGCGAAGCGAACCACCAGCAGTCGCGGCGCGAGCTGGACCGTCATCGCGGCGGTGGTCATCGCAGGCGCTGCCGCGCTTCGTTCTCGCAGGGTCACTGCGGATTCATCTCACGGTACGGCGCGCTGTGCACACCTCGACGAAGTTGCGCGCCGGGAGCGGATCTTCTACGCGAGCGCGATGTTCAGGGCGTTCCACACGCCGCGCCGCCACCGCCGGCGGCTTGTGCGGGTGCTGCGGCAGAGAGCTGCTTCGCGCAACCGGGCAGCCCCGGATTTGCCTTGCAGAAGCTCGATGCGATGCCGGCCGCGTCCTGCGCGTTGAACGTCTCGCGGTTGTTGACGAGGAACGTCGGGCTCGCCTGGATGTCGAGCGCGCTCGCGACCTTGAAGCTCGCGGCGAGCAGACCCTTGCCCTCCTCGCCATCGACGCACTTCGCGATCACGTCGGCGTCGATGCCATTGCTGCCCGTGCACGCCTTCCAATCCGCCTTGAGGTCCTTGCTACGGCAGGCCATGAAGTCGAGGAACTTTTCGTCCTTGCCGTAGTGCTGGACCGCGCAGATCTCGCGGAGATCATCGGTAACCTCTTCGGGCCCGTGCATCGAGCTCAGCTGTCCGCCCTTGTCATCGCCGATGAAGTGAACGTTGACAGCGGCGTCCTTGCCAAAGGCGTCCGAGAACTCCTTCGCGGCGAGCATCGCCTTCGTTCCGTACGGGCAATGCGACATCACGAACAGATCGAGTGACTTCTTGATCTCGGGGCGACACGCCATCGCGTCCTTGCAAGCAGCATCGTCGCAGTCACTCTGCTTGTTGCCGTCGTCGTCGACCTTGTTGTCGCAGATCTCGGCGGTCGGATCGAAGTTGCCGCCGAGCGCGAGCGCTTGGTACGCGCCGACGGGATGCAGATAGCGCGCGACCTGCTGCTTGCCGTCCTTGTCGCCGTCGAGCGAGCTATCGAACAGCACGGCAGGCAGCGTCTTGAACGACGCGTCGGCTTGCTTGAGCTGCGCGTACAGCGCCTTGCCCTCGGGCGTCATGTAATCGACCTTCTTGACCTTGAGGCCCTCGAACAACCCCGAAAGCTGACCTTCAAGCCCGTCGATGTTGCACTTCGCGCAGCGCGCGTCGGAGAAGAACACCGCGTTGACGGCCACCGGCGTCGGGATCGTCTGGCACTCCGCCGGCTTCTTGCTGTCGAACGAGTTGCAGATCGCGCGCAGAAAATCGTTGGTCTTGCGACCACCGCTGTACGGCTTGCCGTTCAGGAACATGGTCGGCGAGCCGGTGGCGCCGCGTTTCTCGGCCTCGTCGAACGATGCGGCGAGGAGCTGCTTGCCCTTGGTGTCGATGCAGGACTTCACCGCACTCGTGTCGATACCTGCGCGCTTGCCGCAGGAATCCCAGTTGGTGTCGACGTGCGACGGATCCTCGTTCTGACACGCGATCATGTTCATGTACTTGTCGGGCGCGACGTCGCGAGCACACAGCTGCGCGATATCGCCTGCGACCTCGCTCGGCCCGTGCATCGAGCTCAGCTCGTCACCCTGCTTCTGGCCGATGAACGTGAGATGGAAGTCGACGTTGCCGCCGAGCTTGGCGAGAACGGGTGCAACCGCTTTCTCGACCTGCACGCCGTACGGGCACTTCGACATCACGAAGAACTCGAGCTTCGCGGGTTGATCCACGGTCCGAGCCACAGGCGCCGTGGCCATCCCGGCCATGTGATCGAGCTTGCTGTCGTTCTCGCACCCGAACAGGGCGGTGGAGGCGACGAAGGTAGTGACGAGGATCGTAGGGATGGTGGGGCGCATAAGGGGATTGAAAGACGGGAACCGATGCATACCAGCAAAACATTCCCCGCCAGCGACGCTAAGGGACATTAGTAGGCCGCTGCCCGCGCTAACGCCGGCGAGACGACGAGGAGCTTGCCGGCGCGGCCTGCGCTGCAAGGCGCTGCCCACGCCACGCGTCCATTTTTTTTTCTGAGCGCCGGGAGCGCTGAGTGCACTCCAGGAACGCGTGACGATTCAATGACGTATACATCTTGTATACCAACGTCGCAGCGCGGTACAAGGCTCCCCAAGTACGTCACCACAAGAGTAGCGCTTGACGTGAGAGGTATATACTATGTATACCAAGTGAGCGAACCGGCGTTGGGGGGATACCGACGCCACAACCAGGCCGGCCGACGCCGGCGCTCACATCGCGACAATTGCTAGGGGGAAGACATGCGTACTGCAGCGGTCGAGTCACCTATCTGGGCGAAGCGCAACTCGGCGCCTCTCTCCTCACTCTGCGTCGGTTCCATGCTCGCAGCGCTGCTCGCCGGTGGATGCGCGACAAGCGTTGCCCCTGACGACCCGGTGCAAGATTGGAACGACGCGATGAACCTCTTCGGCGAGGGAGCGCAAACGGTCACGCCGTCTGACTACGGTGCGGGTGCCACACCACAGAACCCGCCGCCACCGTTCCACACCACCGCAAACGTCACGTGCAAGCCGATCGTCAACGGAACGAGCTCGGTCGTCGTGAACGGCAGGACCCGCAAGTTCGAGGTCGGCCTCCCGGCGAACCTGTCGTCGAAGGCGGCGGTCCTCTTCGTGTGGCACGGCTTCCTGCAGGACTCGGCCAACTTCACGAACACGGTCGTCTACGACCCGCAGGCCGGCGCGTGGAAGCCGTTCGACACCAACGCGTTCAACATCCCGCTCATCACGATCACGCCGGTGGACTCGAACCTCATCCCGGTCTGGGGACTCGATTGGGACATCGTGAGCGGCGAGAAGGACTTCCCGTACTTCGAGGCGATGCTCACCTGCGTGGAGGCGCAGTTCCAGGTCGACACGACCCGCGTCTACTCGTTCGGCTTCTCGGCCGGCGCCGTCTTCACCAATCTGCTCGCAGCTGCGTACCCGCACCTGTTCGCAGCGACGATCAGCGAATCGGGCACCTGGTTCAACGACAAGGCCGAGTGGTCGGAGATCACCGTTCCGCTCATCGGCACGACGTTCATGAAGTGGAAGTGGCCCGCGCTCACTGCTGCCGATGGTGGTGCCGTCCTGATGACGCATGGCGGGCCGAACGACTTTGCGACCGTCATCAGTCTGGAGAGCTCGAACGAGAAGGCGCTCAACTTCCTCTACGCGGGCGGACGTGACGTCACGGAGTGCACGCACCTGTTCGGCCATACGCTCGAGCCGGACCTCACGCAGGCGATGTACTACTCGTTCATGTGGCAGCACCAGCTAGGCACGCGTCCGCTGACGCTCGCTGCCGGGTTGCCGACGGCGCAGAACCCGGTCTTCGACACCCGCTGCAACTTCCGCCCGGTGGTGACGCCCGCAGCACCGGGCATCAACAACGTCGTGAACGCGGGCTTCGAGAGCGCGCTTTCCAACTGGGCGTACACCGGAGGCGTTGGCTTCGACAACACGACGTTCGCGCGCACGGGCAGCGGCAACGGATGGGTCCGCGCCAACGGGGGGTGGAATGACGTCCACCAGATCTTCAGTGTTGTTCCGAATCGGACGTACACGGTGTCTGGTTGGATTCGGACCTCGGACAACAACACCGACGGTTACTTCGGGGTTCGCTCGGTCGCTGGAGACGTCGTCGGCGAGCAGAAGTTCGGACGCTTCGCCGGCTACACGAAGGTGAGTGTCACCGTTAGCTCCGGCTCGAACACCAACCTCGTCGTCTACGGCGGGCTTTGGGCGAATGGCGATACGTTCATGCAGCTCGACGACGTCAGCGTCGTCCAGCAGTAATCGTTCGTCCAAGGCACGAGATCAGTGGCCGCGAAAGCGGCTGCTTTCGGTTTCGGGTCTCACTCTCTCACCGGCGTTGCCGGCAAGGCGTTGAGGTCGCGACAGCGCTTCACGCTCTTGTGTCCGCTGTACGCGGAGTACGCCAAGACGGCTACGACGCCGAACAGCGCGAGCTCGGCCACCACGAACGTTGTCGTCGACGTGTCGTCGGACTTGGTTGCGATCGAACCGAGACCGATGAGCGTGAGCGCACCCGCACCGACCGCATCTGCGCCCGGTGGGACCATCGATTTCTCACAGTCGAGCGGACGTGTCCCCGGATCTTTGGCTGGCGCGCGCGTCATGAAGAACGAGCAGCCGCTGATCAGAGATCCGACGAGTATCAGTGCGATCAGATGACGCATCGATTGCAACGATACGCTACGCGCGCCACAACCACGCGGGATCATTGGCGCCCGAAAACGTTTGGACAGTTGTCGATCTCACCGGGCCTCGTTCGTCGTCTGCTCAAAGGAGACACCATGAAGTACCTGTCATTCATCCGTCATTCAGAGTCGTATCGCGAGGCGACGCCGCCACCTGCCCTCATGGAGGCGATGGGCAAGTTCATCGAGAAGTGCCGCGCCGACGGTACGCTTGTCGACACCGGTGGCCTCTTGCCGAGCAAAGAAGGCGTCCGGATCCGGAGCAGCCGCGGCAAGCTCACGGTGAAGGATGGCCCGTTCACCGAGTCCAAAGAGATCATCGGTGGCTGGGCGATCCTGCAAGGCTCCAGGGAGGACGTACTCCGTGTCGCCACCGAGTTCATGGAGCTCCACGTAAGGTACTGGCCCGAATTGGAGTGCGAGTCCGAGGTGCGTCCGATGTTCGACCCTGGCGTCGGACCCTAGCTTCGACGCCTCGCATCAGTGATGTACGCGGGCTCCCAGTCTTTGGGTCTCGAGTCCCGCGTCCCGAGAACACCCGCTCCATGAGATCCGATGCGTTAGCGCGGATTGGAGCTGGCCTGTCGCTTGCGACCAGGTGCGGGGAAGGTGTCCGCGCCCTCGATCGAGCCCCGACCGAAGCGCTTTGGCCGTCTCGTATGGCCGGTTGGCGGCGCCACGCTCGGTGCGCTGATCGTGGCCCTGGTTACTGCGCGTGCCATGTGGAGCGCTCCCGAGGTGGATGTCCAGGCACCGATTGTGGCCGTCGACGAGGTCGCTACCGATCCCGCGGTCGAAGACACCTGGACGCTGGGGGCCGAGTCGATCGAGCGGATCGGCTATCGATTTGGCCACCGCCACGTTGTCGAAGTCGTTCGACTCGGTCCATTGGCCATCGAGGTCGAGATCCGCACGGCGCGAGCGTTCCTCGCGATGCGTGCTGCCGCCGCCGATGCAGGTGTGGAGCTCGGACTCGCAAGCGGGTTTCGGACCGCCGAAGAACAACGCGAGCTGTATCGCGCGTGGCGCAAAGGTGTCGGCAACAAGGCCGCACGACCGGGCCGCTCGAATCATCAGAGCGGACGTGCGCTGGACATCGCCGGCGTCGGGGCTCCCGGCGCGCTGGCATGGCTCGAAGCGAACGCTGCATCGTTTGGATTCACGCGAACGGTGAAGAACGAGCCGTGGCATTGGGAATACGTCGACATTCCGATCGCTCGTCCGGTGGTTGCGCGAATCAAACGCACGAAGGTCGGCCATCCGATGCGACCGGCAAAGCGCTCGAATGCGATCGCTACGACTCGGCAGTCGTCGAGCAAACGCGTGGCGGCGTCGTCGCAGCCGGATGGTCACGCATCGAAGCGGAACCGGCGGATGCCGACGAACATGAACAGCGCTGCGAAGCCGTAGACGGCAGCGATCGGTTTGATCACGTCGGCAAAGCCCGTCCCGTGGCGTACGAGCAGCGCGTTATAGCCGTCGAGCGCCCAACCGTGCGGCACGAACAAGCCGATCTGCTGCATGAGGTGAGGCATCAGCACGCGCGGCAGCATGCAGCCGCCGACGAGGCCCATGATCAGGATCGCGACCGAGCCAAGCGACGAGATCTGTTTCTCCGTCGAGCTCACCGACGCGAGCAGCAGGCCGAGGCCGGTCGCGCTCGCTGCGACACCGACCGTGAGGACCGCGAGTGCCGCGATGCTGCCGTTGATCTGCATGCCGAACCCGAACACACCGATCGCGAACAGCAGGAGCACCTGCAGCGTGCCGAGTGCGACGTACGGCACGAGCTTCGCGGTCAGAAGCTTCCAGCGCGAGACCGGCGCCGCGAGCAGACGACGCCAGGTGCCTGTGCGGCGTTCCTCGGCGAAGCTGAGCGCGCAGGTCAGCGCGATAAAGAAGCCGAACAGCACCGCGTTGCCGGGCACGGTCATCTGAAACGAGTCGGGCGTCTCGTGCGGCTGCTGGCGTGGGGACACGATCGCGACGGTCTCGGCCCGCGGCCCCATGACGACCGCATCGACGATCGCGACGACTGCGCCTTGGATGGGCCCGCGCTCGGCGAGCGCCTTGTCGGTGTCGATCACGAGCTCGGCCTTCGCACCACCGTGCGCGGGATCGAAATCGCGCGGCAGGATCAGTCCGGCATCGAACGCTTCGGCTGCGACCTTTGCGCGCACCTCCTCGGCGCTCGCGAGCGCGACCGGCCGGAACATCGTCGAGTGCGATAGCGCAGCAACGACCGTCGCACCGAGCTGCGAATCCGGCGCCACGTAGATTGCGAGTGGTCGCCCGGTGGGCCCGTGCTCGGCATGGCGGAACACCATGCCGAACAGCGCGATGAACGCCACGGGCAGCGCGAGCAGTCGAACGAGCGCGCGCGGATCGCGGCGCAGCAGCTGCAGCTCCTTCTTCACGGTGGCAAGGAACATCACGATGCATCTCGCAGACCGCGCCCGGTGAGCGCGAGAAAGACGGTTTCGAGATCGGCGCGCCCAGATCCCACTCGCTTGATGCGCGCGCCCGTCGCTTCGATCGCCGTGACGATCGGCGCCAGCGCATCCAGTTGTGCGAAGCGGACGACGTCACCGTCGCGGGAACCGCCGAGTTCCGCGACCGCCTTCGCCGCCGCGTCGAGCGCCGTCGGATCACCGTCGAGCTCGAGCTCGATGCCCTTCGCACCATGCGCGGCCGCGAGCTCTGCAAGCGATCCGCTCGCGACGATCGCACCCGCGTCCATGATCGCGATGCGGTCGCACAGCTCTTCGACCTCTTCCATGTAGTGGCTCGTATAGACGACTGTCATGCCCTGGCTGCGCAGCGCGCGAATCGAGTCGAAGATGTGGCGGCGGCTCTGCGGATCGACACCAACCGTCGGCTCGTCGAGCACGACCAACGTCGGCTTGTGCAA
>DASUFX010000617.1:0-19619 GCA_036274355.1 Kofleriaceae bacterium
TACGTCGTGCTCTACGACGGCGCCGGCACGCTGACGTACAGCGGCGGTGGCTCACTCGATGCTGCGAGCTCGACGCCGGGCCGCGATGTCGTCGTCGCCGACGGCCACAGCCCCGTCATCGTGAACATCACGGCGACCACGGCAGGCAATTACGTTCGCAACATCCGCTTCCTCATGCCGGGCGGCGTGTGCTCGACGGATGCGTTCCGCTACTGCGACGACGCATCGCCGTGTGACACCGGCAGCTGCTCGACATTCGAGACCAACTACGCGACGCAGATCTTCCATCCGACGTTCCTGTCGCGGGTGCGCGGCTACCGCACGCTGCGGTTCATGGACTGGATGGCGACGAACAACTCGTCGGTGTCGGCACAGGGACCGAAGGTGACCGATGCGCGCTGGCGCGGGCATGGCGTGCCGGTCGAGATCCTGCTCGAGCTCGCGAACCGGATCGGCGCTGACGCGTGGCTCAACGTTCCGCATCTCGCAACCGATGCGTACGTGACGTCGCTCGCGACCGCCGTGCACGATCGCCTCGCGCCCGGCCTCAAGGCGTACATCGAATACTCGAATGAGGTCTGGAACGGCATTTTCTCGCAGGGCACCTACTGCGAGCAGCAAGGCGTCGCCCTTGGGCTCGGCAGCTCGCCGTTCGAAGCGCGGCTGCGATTCCAGGCGCAACGCTCGGTCGAGATCTTCGAGATCTTCGAGACCATCTTCCCAGGCGCCGAACGGCAGCGGCTCGTGCGCGTGCTCGCATCGCAAGCGGCGAACTCGTGGGTGTCGACCACGCTGCTCGACCATGGCGCAGCGCTCCAGCACACCGACGCACTCGCGATCGCGCCGTACTTCGGTGGTTACCTCGGCGGCAGCGATCACCTCGCCGCGGTGAGCGCGATGGATCTCGATGACCTGTTCGCGGAGCTCGGCACCGTTGCAGTGCCTACCTCGCTGAGCTGGGTGACGATGCAAGCGGCGGTCGCGAGTCAGCGCAACGTGTCACTGATCGCGTACGAGGCCGGCAATCACCTCGCCGGAATCCAAGGCGTCGAGAACAACACCGCCGTCAATGCGCTGTTCGATGCGGCGAACCGCGATCCGCGCATGCGCCAGCTGTACACGAGCTATCTCGACGGTTGGAAAGCGAACGGCGGCGAGCTGCTCGTCCACTTCGTCAACTGCGACGCGCCGAGCAAGTGGGGCCGTTGGGGCGCGCTCGAATATCTCGAGCAACCACGCAGCGAGGCGCCGAAGTACGACGCGGTCCAGACGTTCATCGAGACGAACCCCGCCTGGTGGTGAGGCAGAACGCGTTACAGTTCACACGTCATGAACTGCAAGCTCTGCGAGACCGACTGCGAGAATCCAGAACCTGCAACGACCGCGACCGGCGTCTGCGGCTCGTGTCGCAACAAGCTCGGCATCATTCCGATGCCGCCGTCGCGCCGTCGCGCGAAACCGTGCGAGCACTGCAACGCGATGCGATTCGTGCGGGTGATTCCGCGTGAGTTCACCGCGACCGGCGGCGATTACGTGCACTCGAGCGTTTCGCCGATGACGGCGACCGTGAAGCCGGAGACGCAGGCGAAGTGGGTGTTCAGCGGTCGCACGGTCGATAATCCGACGTTGAGCTCCGGCGCTGGACAGCTCGAGATGTACGTCTGTACCGGCTGCGGCCTTGTCGAATGGCACTGCATCGATCCGGAAGCGATTCCGATCGGCAGCGAATACATGACCGAGGTCGTCGACTACGCGACAGGCTCGGCCTACCGCGACTGAGTCTAGCTTCGGCGAATCTGGAGCGTGTTCGTGAGCATGGACTCGAGCTCGTCGGTGTCGAATGGCTTCTTGAGAAAGCCTGCGAGCCCGCCGGTCGCGAAGCGGCGCGAGACCTCGAGGCTGGTGTAGCCGCTCGAGAGGATGACCTTCACGTCTGGACGAATCGCGCGGAGCTCGCGAAAGGCTCGCTCGCCATCCAGCACGGGCATCGTCAGATCGAGGATGACGGCCGCGATTTCGCGCTCGCGCTCGCGGAAGACATCAATCGCCTCGCGCCCGTTCGCAGCAAGCACGACGTCGAAGCCGATGTGCTCCAACATCAACCGCACCGCGTTGCGGATCGATTCTTCGTCGTCGGCGAACAGGATCATCGGCCGACCGACGACTTCAGCTTTCGGGGTTCGCACTGCGGTAATCGGCGCGGCATCGACCACGCTGGTCGACGGGAACAGCACGCGCACCGTGGTGCCGCGGCCGACCTCGCTGCAGATCTCGATCGCGCCCGCGTGGCCACGCACGATTCCGAGCAGTGCGGACAGGCCGAGTCCGCGACCCGTGAACTTCGTCGTGAAGAACGGCTCGAAGATACGCCGGAGCGTTACGTCCGTCATGCCGCAGCCGCTGTCGGCAACCGAGAGAAACACGTACGTGCCCTCGCGCAACGCGGCATTTTGCAACTGGTCGCGCACGATCATTGGCCCCTCGAGGTACGCGCGATCGCACTGCATCGTGCCGGTGGCTAGCGTTACGAGGCCAGCATCGTCTCCGATCGCCTCGGATGCATTCGTGATCAAGTTCATGATGACCTGGCGCACCTGCGTGGCGTCGCCTTCGAAGCGCGGGAGACCCGGCTCGAAGTTGCAACCCAGCGTGACCTTCTTCGAGATCGCGACTTCGAGCAGCTGCGACATCTCCGAGACCAGGTCGTTGAGCGACAGCGGCGCGAGGAGCAACTTGCCTTTGCCCGCATACGCGAGCATCTGGTTCGCGACGTCGGACGCGCGCCGCGCGGACGCCTGGATCGCCTGGATGCTCATGCGTGCGGCGCTGTCTGCCGGTAGATGGGCGAGCGCGACATCGGCGTTGCCGAGAATCGCCATGAGCAGGTTGTTGAAGTCGTGCGCGATGCCGCCGGCGAGCACGCCGAGACTCTCGAGCTTCTGTGAATGTTGGACTTGGCGCTCGAGACCCAGCCGCGTTTCCTCTGCGCGCTTGCGCTCGGTGATGTCGAGGAGCACGACGACGTGCACGCCCCGGAAGGCGCCGTCCAGCGATACTGCACCGACCTGCGCGAATCGCTCGGTGCCATCCTTCGCTCGGATCCTGACCTCGAACGCCTCGAACGGCGCGCCATTTGCGCGCGCGCGCTCGAGTCGCGACTGCCATTCGGTGGCGACCCAGTTTCGATACTCGGGGTCGGGATACGCGCGCGGCCACCACTTCTGTAGCGTTGGAATGTCTTCGCGCGAGTAGCCGAACGTCGCGACGAACGCGGGGTTCACGTACGTCACGTTCTGCTGCTCGTCATTGATCGCGTATGGCACCGGCGATGCCTCGACGATGCTTCGAAAGCGCGAATCGGCCCCCAGCTCACCTCCGCCCCTATCGCTCCCCATTTCGGCGCAACGCTAGCACCTCCGGCTTGCGAAGGGCTCGTGCGTACGCGCACGACTGAGCGCGTGCTCTACGAAGACGGCCGTGTTTGCGAACGCGTCGGGCGGCATGTGGTGTGCACCGTGCGGCGGAAGGAGAATCACATGGGAAGCATCACTCGTACGATCAAAGGAAAGCTGAAGAAGGCCGAAGGCCGCATGACGGGCGACAAGGTCCGCGAGGCGCAAGGCGCGGTCGAGGAGAAGGCCGGGAGCTTCGGTACCAAGGTCAAGGGCAACGTCGCCAAGGCGAAAGCCAAGATTGCCGAGGCGAAGACGAAGGCCAAGATCAAGGCGGCGAAGACGAAGGCGGGCCGCAAGGCGGGCGCTGCTAAAGCAATGCCGTAGACGTTGCGACACGCGTTGCATTCGCGCGTGCCGTGATCGAGTCACGCACGTCGAAGCCTGATACGCTGGTTAACCGTCGACGTGGAACCTTCGAGCACAACCGATGGCGAGCTCGCAACGGGCACCGATGTAGGCGGCTACGTCGTTCAAAGCCGGCTTGGTGCGGGCGGCATGGGTATCGTCTACGGCGCCGTGCATGCGGGCACTGGCAAACGCGCGGCGATCAAAGTGCTCGCGCCGACGTTCTGTCGCGACCCCGCGACGGTCGAGCGCTTCGAGCAAGAGGCGCGGCTCGTCAACGATGTCCATCATCCCAACATCGTCGAGGTGTACTCGCTCGGCGAGCTCGCCGACGGCCGCAAGTACCTCGCGATGGAGTGGCTCGAGGGCGAGAGCCTCAGCGACCGGATCGATCGTGGTCGCATTCCGACGCCCGAAGCGATCGAGA
This sequence comes from Kofleriaceae bacterium, assembly GCA_036274355.1. GTDB lineage: Bacteria > Myxococcota_A > Polyangia > Haliangiales > Haliangiaceae > JABFXX01. Next base: position 4,228 of record DASUFX010000617.1, read on the forward strand.
TTCTCGACGGCGTGTGTGACGCGCTGATCCGCGTGCACGCGCAAGACGTCGTCCACCGCGACATCAAATCGGACAACGTGTTCCTCACGCCGGCGGGCGGATCGGTGCGGCCGAAGTTGCTCGATTTCGGCTTCGCGAAGCTCGCGGCCGGCAAGAACCCGCGCCAGATCACGAAGACCAAGACGGGCATGGTGGTCGGGACGCCGGCCTACCTGTCACCCGAGCAGGCGCGCGGCAAGGCAGCCGATCAACGCAGCGACGTGTACGCGCTCGGCATCCTCGCGCACAAGATGCTCACCGGGCGGTTGCCGTTCGAAGGCAAGGTGCCCGTCGATTTCATCGTCCATCACCTGAAGACGCAGCCACCCGATCCCCGCGAGCTCGCGCCCGACGTGCCCGAAGCGCTCGGCCTCACCGTCGTGCGAATGATGGCCAAGACGCCCGAGTCGCGCCCGAGTCTCGCCGAGATTCGTGGCGTGCTCGCCAGCCTTCGTAGCCCTGCAAGCTCGCCGGCTGCGCCGTCGCAGTTTCGATTCGTCGTCGCGATCGGAATTGTTGTCGTTGTTGTGGCTCTCGCGATCGCGATCATCAGCAGCGTGAGCTAGCTACGCCTGGTCGTCATTCTTGATCTCGTCGGCGTGCGCGTGTGCGCGGCGGGCGAGCAACAAGAACGGCAGGCCGCAAAACGCGATCGCGCCCGAGACAATGTACGACGCCGCATAGCCAGCGGTGTCGGCGACTCGCCCGAGGATCGGCTGAAACGCGACGCCGCCCGTCGAATTCACCATCGAGTCGAATGACAGCACGGTCGCGCGTTCGTTCGACGGAATGAGCGAATTGATATACGCCTGCCTGACCGGCGTATTCACGGCGAACGCGATGGCCCACAGCACGAGCAGCGTCACGACGACGGCGAAGATCTGGACGAGGCCCATCAGCACGAGCGAGACGGTTGTCAGTCCCGCGCATGCGATGAGCATGTGCGTGCGGCGGCGGAAGTGCTTCCGGACCAGCGGCACCGCGAATCCGCCGGCGACCTGCGTCGCACCGACGCCTGCTGCGGCGATGCCGGCAACCCCGATCGCCTGCTTATCGCCGAACAGCTCGAGCAGATACGGCTGCGCGGCGTAGAACCCGTAGATACCGGTGCCCATGTAGAACGGCGCGGCGAGCATCACCCAGCGCACCGGCCGGTTCTTGATGCCGTAGGTCCAGCCGGCGCGCGCAAGCGCTCGCACTTGCTTCACGAACCCGACGGCGCGTTCGGGTGAGAAGCCGATATCCTTCATCAGCACGAACGCGACGACGAAGCTCACGAGCTGAAGCCCGGCGCGCACCAGATACGGCACACCGAGCGCGGCGGCCTGCGCGATGAAGCCGCCGGCGATCGTACCGACGAGCATCGCGGCACCGATGACGATCTGATTCTTCGCGAAGATCGGATCGAGATCGCCGTCGTAGCCCGCGTGCTCGAGCGCGTCGACGAGCCACGCCTCGAGTGCGCCCGAGAAGAACGTGTAACCAAAGCCGAGCAGCAGCGACGCGATCGCCCAGCCCCAGAACGGGCCGTGCACGTACCACATCCAGACGTAGAGCACGTTGCCAACGAGCTGGATCGCAGCGCCGAGCAGGTACGAAGTCCGCCGCCCGTACGTATCGGCCACCATCCCGGTCGGAATCTCGAACAGGACGAGGCCGAGTGTGTAGATCCCGTTGGCCGTGAAGGCCTCGACGTTGCTCAGCCCGCCGTCCAGCAAGAACAGCGTGTTGACGCCGACGATGAGCGAGGTCGGGAGCCAGACGAACTGGCTGAGAACCAAGTAGATGTTCCGGATCCGTCGGCTCTGCGCGTTCAGTGGTTTCGCGGTGTCGCCCACACACAAAGGTACTGGACGCGCGAGACCCAGCCTACCTGTGACAACGCTGTGACTGCGTGATGACCACCGAACGGAGCGCGAATCGCGTTAGCCTCGGGCGCATGAAGCTCATCGCGGCCGTCGGTGTGGTGCTCGCGCTTTCGTCACAGCCGGTGGCTGCCGATTCACATCAGTTCCGGGTCGCGACGCTCGCGCCGTCGGGAAGCCCGTGGATGGACATCCTCGATAAAGCGTCCGCCGAGATCACCGAGCAGACGCATCAACGGGTCACGATCAAGTACTACACCGGTGGTCAGCAGGGCGACGAGCAGGACTACATCCGCAAGATCAAGCTCGGTCAGCTCGACGGAGCAGCGATCACCTCGATCGGCCTCGCGCAGATCGAGCCATCGATCCTCGTGCTCCAGTTGCCGATGCTGTTCAAGACGCAAGAGGAGGTCGACTACGTCTCCGACAAGATGTGGCCCTACTTCCAGAAGAAGTTCGAAAAGAAGGGCTTTCGTCTCGCCGACCGCGGCGAGCTCGGCTGGATCTATTTCTTCTCGAAGAACAAGGTCACCTCCGTCGAGGATCTCCGGAAGCAAAAGCTCTTCACGATCGGCGGCGACAACCTCAGCGGCACGCTGCTCGACAAGCTGAAGCTCAACGCCGTTCCGCTCGGCGTTCCCGAAGTCGATGCGGCGCTGACGTCGGGCAAGATCAACGCGTGCCTCAGCTCACCACTCGGCGCGATCGCCCTGCAGTGGTACTCGAAGGTCAAGTACATGAATTCGACGCCGATGGTGTTCGGGATCGGCGCCACCGTGATGTCTCTCGACACCGAGAAGAAAGTGTCGGCCGAAGACAGAAAGACGATCGAAGCGATCGCGAAGCGAAGCCAAAAGAAGGCACGCGCGATCATTCGCAAGGCAAACGAAGACGCGCGCAAGACGCTCGTCCGCAAGGGCATCACGATCGTCGACGTGCCTCAAGGCATGGTCGACGAGCTGACCAAGGTCGCGCTCGAGGTTCAGACCGAGCTGATCGGCAAGGTCTATTCGAAGGAGGAGCTCGACATGGTCCTCAAGTACCGCGACGAGTTCCGCGCCAAGCACGCGGCGCCCGCCGCGAAGACCGACGCCGCCGCGAAGCCAGAACCTGCGGCAAAGACAGTGCCCGCGGCGACGAAGTAGCTCGCCGGCGCTACGTCCGTTGTGCGCGTTGTGGCTGCGCGTGTTTGCCGAGCATGCCGGTCTTCAGGCTGCCGGTCGGCGGGTTGGGCCCAAGCCAGATCGACAGCAACGAGCGCGAGAAGTTGTCGTCGCCGAGCACGCCCTTGCGCTTGCCGTTGATGTCGACGGCGACGCCCTTTCCCGGCATGAGCGTGAACATGAGCACATCGCCTTTGCGGAAGCTCGGCATCCACTGCGCGAGCTGGTCGACCAACGGCTTCGGAACCGGTGCGTTCTTCTCGAAGCCTTCGCGCCACGCCTTGACGATGTCGTCGCGACCGACGTCGCGCTTGAACTTGAGCACGATCACCTTCGTCTCGTTCGACGCGAGGATCTGCTGCGGGTTCGACGACACGTGCTCGAGATATAGGCCAGCGACGTAGACGTCGACCTTGAGCACCGTCGCTTCGCGCAGGCCCATCCCGTTCAGCGTGAGGGTTTCTCCGCCGACGTTCACGGTATCGGCCATCTTCACGCCGGCGCGTTCACCGGCGGATGCCAGCGACACTACGGCCAGCAGCGTAGTCAGAACCATTGCAACTCGCGCCATCGTGACCTCCACAGACTCGACACGAAGCAAGATGCTCGCCCGGTCGAGTCGGGAGAATCGGCAGACAGCTAGAAGATCACCGTGCCAGGCTGCGACGCGTCGACGGACCACTCGAAGTTGTCGATGATCGCGAGAGAGTCGAGCGCGCCGTCGCTGGTATCCCAGATCGCGATGCGCAGTGTGATGATCTCGCCGCCCTTGACGTTGCCGGCGGTGACGAGCCAACCGGTGCCGCCGCCCATCAGGTTGTTCGCGCCGCAGTAGCCGAACAGGCCACCGGGGTTCGCCGTGTCCATGCCGGTGCCGACAAGCTCGTTGGTGCCGACGCACGTGTTGATCGTGCCGGCAGTCGCACCGAGCGCGCAGCCCGTGTTTCCGTTCACGCACTGCTGGAACAGGCCCGTGTTGCCGGCCGCGAGGTTCACGCCCACGGGATAGGTCGAGTTGTTCGGCGCCTTGTAGATCGCGAGGTTCTTGTCGGCGGGATTGGCTGGCTGACCGTTCCATGTCGAGTCGAGCAGCACGACGAAGAAGTCGTTGTACGCGCTGCATGTCCACTCGGGATACTCCGAGCTCATGAAGTTCGTCGACAGCTTGAACGACTTCGCGTTCGTCGGCGTTCGAATCGTGAGCTCGAGCATGATCGGATCGTTGCCGGTCGTGCCCGTTGCCCCGGGGCAGCCGGGCGCGTTCGGCACGTTGTTGCCATTCGCGGCCAGCCAATCGGCAGGAAGCGCGCTCGACGATCCGACGCTGCGTCCGCCCTGGAACGCTTGATACGGCGGATTCGTCTGGCCGGGCGCCGCAGCATTACCCGTCGAGAGCACGGCGAACGAGCTGCCGGCGCGCACCGTTGTCGCTCCGAACGCCGGACGGATCGAGCGCTGGTCAGCGTTTGGTGTTCCGGAGCCATTCGGCAACACGAAGCGCGCGTTGATCACGCCCCACTTCGTATCGGTCATCGTCGCGGTCTGACAGAGCTCGATCGCTTTTGCGTAGTCGAGCGCGTTAGCCGAATTGCTCGCGAGTCCCGAGTCGCATGCTGCGGCGACGGTGTTGTCGACGGTCCCATCGCAATCGTCGTCGACCATGTTGCCCGGCGCCTCAAACGCACCCGGGTTCACGAGCTGCGGATCGCTACAGCCATCTGCCGTCGAATCGCAGCAATCGCCGTGGCACGTGCTGAAGCCATCGCCGTCCGCATCGGTGTCTTCGTCGACCATGCCGTTGCAGTTCTCGTCGGTGCCGTTGCCGCACGTTTCGCCTTTCGGCGTCACTTCACCGTCGCATGCGCCCCAGTTTCCGCCGGAGTCACACGTCTGCATGCCGCCGACGCACGGGCCGACGCCCATCGTGCCCGGCGCGCCGGTGTAACAGGCTTGCGTCGTGCCTGGTGTGCACGCGGGCACCGATGCGTCGCCGGTGTTGTCGTCGTCGCCTTGGTTGTTGTGGACTGCCGTCGGTCCACATGCAGCGATGAACAGCGCGAAGAAAACTGCTGCGCGAGCCGATCCAAACATGGCGGCCTCCCTCTTCGCGGCGAAGCGTCGATCGCGGCGATCCTCAACGCAACATGAAACATGCGTCAGTACCCGGCTTCTGCAGGGGACTCCTGATCCCACAAACAGGGGAGCGGTGGTTAGCCCACACGTGATCACATCGTCGATGCTAAAAGGTCGGCATGCGAATTCTCGTGTTGTCGATCGCGCTACTCGGTTGCGGTTTGTCCGGGGGCGAAACAGGCAGCGGCACGCCGAAGACGGAGACGCGCGAGGTCGGCGCGTTCACGAAGATCGCGCTCGAGGGCGCGCTGCGTGCAGACATCACCGCCGGCGCTCCGCAATTGGTCGAGCTCAGCGGCGACGACAATATTGTTCCGCTCATCACGACCGAGGTCACCGATCAGCGGCTGCGCGTTGCACCGAAGAAGCGCGTGAGCCCGAAGCTCGAGCTTGTCGCGCGCATTGCCACGCCGACGTTATCGGCGGTGTCGTCGTCGGGCTCGGGAGCCGTCAACGTGACAGGCATCGCAGGTGACAGCTTCGACCTGCGCACCAGTGGCTCGGCGAAGATCGTCGCGCGCGGGACGACGAAGAAGCTCACGATCGACGTATCGGGCGCAGCAACGATCGACGCCAAAGAGCTCGCCGCCCAAGACGTGACGATCAACGTGTCAGGCAGCGGCGAGCTCGACGTGCGTGCGAGCGGCCACCTCGAAGTTCAGATCTCGGGCTCGGGGACGGTTCGCTACTATGGCAATCCGACCGACGTGAAGAAGTCGATCACTGGCTCCGGAACCGTCGAGGCGCGCTAACGCTATTCCTCGCGCGGGTCAGGCAGCGCGCCCGGTTCGTCGGTGCTCGACGGAAAGTCTTTGAGCTTGCTGCGGGCGATCTTCCAGGACTGCTGGACGATCCAGGAGAGTGAGCGATCGAGGCGACCCGCTTCGTGCTGGATCTCCTTGAGCATGTCTTCGGGGAAGTAGAGGGACTGCTTTCTCTTGTCAGCGTGGGACATTCGGACCTCGAGGGAGAGAATAGTCCGACCTTCGGTCCCAAGTCCCGTTACGTACCGGCATTGGCTTCGGGGGTGCATCTGGGGCGTGCCTGGCTGTCATCGCGCCGGTGGTTCGGGCTGCTCCACGTTTCAGTATGTGGCGGCTCGACTCGCTGTGACCGGGATGCCTGTCGGCGAACGGACTGATGAGCACTAACACTCCGGAACCCCAGATTGGCCGGGTCGCTGCCCGCGGCGCCGTGTGGATGATCGCGACGAGCATCGGGGCACGTGTCATCGGGCTGCTCGGCACGTTGATCGTGACGAGGTTTCTTGCGCCAGACGTGATGGGCGACATCGCGGCCGCGATGATCGTCTCGCTCACGACCGGCTGCCTCGTGACGTGGGGCTTCGGTCAGTATGCGGTCGTCGAGGGCCGTGGCGCTGATGCACTCGAGGTCACGTGGCACGCGACCGTGGCATATACGGTGGTCGGCCTCGTCGGGTTTGGGGGCGTCACGGCACTCGCTCCGGTGCTGGCGGATGCGCTCGGTGCACCAGGTGCGGCACGGTACATCCCCGGTTTCGCTCTTGCGGCGATCATCCGACGCGTCGGAGCGACGCCTGAACGCGTGCTCACTCGCAGCCTCCGGTTCCGCTCGGTCGCTGTCGCGTCGGCGGCGGGCGAGGTCGCGTATGGCATCGTCGCAACATCACTGGTCGCGAGTGGCTGGGGCGGGCAGGGCGTGATCGTCGGCAACATCGTCCAATCGTCGGTTGCGAGCGCGCTCTTGATCCGCGCCGCGGGATGGCGCGAGTGGGCGACGCCGGTGCGGCTGCGCTGGCAACGGTTTGCACGGATGCTGCGGTTTGGTGTGCCGCTCGCGGTGCAGAGCACTGCGCATGCCGCAAGTCGCTACTGGGGCACGCTCCTGATCACGCGGCTGTTCGGTTCGGCAGCGACGGGCCTGTACAGCCTCGCCTACAACTTCGCCGACATCCCTGCGATCTACATCGGTGAGCAGCTCGCGCTCGTGCTGATGCCGTCGATGGCGAACCTGCCACCCGAACGGCGCGCGCCCGCGCTCGAACGCTCGACACGGCTGCTCGCGCTGATTCTGTTTCCGCTCGCGATCGGGCTCGGTCTCGTCGCAGAGCCGCTGATCGCGATCGTGCTGCCGGCGAAGTGGCAGGGCGTCGCTCCGCTGCTCGTGGTGCTGTCGGCGCTATCGGTGTTTCGGCCGATCACGTGGACGCTGTCGGCGTATCTGGAGGCGCGCGCCCAGACCGGGCGGTTGATGCTGCTCGAGGTTGCGAGCCTGATCGTCATGCTCTGCGGGATCTGGCTGTTGTCGCCGCTCGGCATCGTGTGGTCGGCGGCCGCGGTCGGGATGGCGTTCGGGCTGTACGCGATCGCAGGCGTGCTGGTCGTGTCGCGCAGTGGGCTGTCGATCGCGCGACTCGCGATCGGCTTCGTGCAGCCGCTCGTGGCATGCGGAGCGATGGCGCTTGTCGTATTGATGTTGCGGCCGATCCTCCAGGCTACGGTACGGCTGCCCGCCCAGCTCGCCGTCGAGATCCTCGTCGGAGCGTTCGTCTACGTGAACGCCGCGCTGGTGGTGTGCCGCGCGACCGCACGCGACCTGATCGGGGTCGTGCGCGAGATGATCTGGTCGCGAACCGGGCGTTACGAGCGGCGCGAGTAGAGCGAATGGTAGCGGGCCGCGACGGCGTCGATCGAGTGATAGGCGCCGATCAGCGAGTGGCTCGCGCGCCCGAGCCGGCTCACGAGGTCAGGATCGACGAGCATCCGCGCGATCGCGTCGCGGATCGCCGTCGCGTCGCCGGACGGAACGAGCATGCCGGTCTCGCCGTCGTGAACGAACTGCGGGTTGCCGCCGACGTTCGTCGCGATCGCCGGCACGCCGCGCGCCATCGCCTCCATGATCGCCAGCGACTGGCCTTCGGTGCGCGATCCGACCGCGAGCACGTCGATCGCGTTGTAGATGCGCTCGCGATCGAGCACGGTGCCATGGAAGACGACCGGGACGTCGTGCAGCGACGCCCGCGCGTGGTCGGTAAGGCTGCTGCGATCGGGACCATCGCCAAACAGGTGAACCTCGACGCGCGCGCGGTGATCGGGCGGAAGCGCGGCAATCGCATCGAGCACGAGGCGCTGGCCCTTCAGCTCGACGAGCCTGCCGACCGAGCCGATGCGCAGCCGGCCAGGCCTCTCACGGTCGGGCACCGCTGCAGGGACCGCGACGCCGTTCTCGATCACGATGTGGTGAAACACCGAGCGCCAATGCGCAGCCTCGAACGCGGCACGCGCTTCGTCGGTGACGAACGTGATTTGATCGATGAACGGGCGCGCGAGTCGATGCACGGCGCGCCAGCCCCGGCCGCCGTAGGGGCTCGCACCGTGGCGCGTGTAGATCACGCGACCGCGAATCGCAGGCAAGATCGGCAGCACGGCGCGGAGTGCCCACGGATTGTGGATGTGGATCGCGTTCTCGCGCGCGACTAGCACGCGGGCGAGCCATACCGTGCGCGCCAACCGCGAGCGCATGCGGCCGGCCCGGATCACTTGCACCCCGAGGCGGCGTGCTGCATCCGCGAGCGGGCTTTCGTCACGCCCGAGGTCGACAATCCATGCGCCGAGCCCGGCGCGCTGTTGTGCGCACGCGAGATCGACGACGAGGCGCTCGGCACCGCCGATCTCGAGGCTGCTGACGACATGCACGACCCGCTTCATGCGTTCACCGCACGAGCACGCTGCGGGGCCGCCCACCGCTCGTGCCACAGGTTCAAGACGAGCGCTGTCCACAGTCGGGTACTGAGGTCGCGCGAACCGCGGCGATGCTCGGCGAACATGGCGGCGAGCGTGTCGCGCCGGAGCACACCGGCGCGTGTCAGTCCCGTCTCGAGCAGGAGCGGCTTGGCCCAGTCGCCGAACCGTCCGCGGAACAGCTCGGGCGTTGGCGTCCGGAAGCCCTGTTTCGGCCGATAGATGATGTCGTGCGGTAGTAGGTCCGCGATCGCCGCTTTGAAGAACGTCTTGACTTGACCCGGGCGCGCCTTGAAGCGCGTCGGGATATTGTAGACGAAGTGCACGTACGCGGGCGACGTATACGGGCACCGCGCTTCGATGCCGAGCCGCGACGACAGCTGCTCGAGCTTGCCGAGCATCAGATTTCCCAGGTAGTGGTCCTGCATCATCATGCCGATCACATGCGCGAGGTAGTCGCGCTGGGTCCCGGCGCGGCGGATCGCGCGCGCGCGATCGTTGACGATTTCCGCCGCCAGCGCGTCACGCGTTCGGGCGAGCGCTGCGGGTGTCAGGATCTCGGCCTTCGCGTGATCGGTCCACGCGAGCTCGTAGCTCCAGAAATATTCTCCGTCGGCGGCGGCGCGTGCGAGCACATCGGCATGGCGCCGTGAAATCAACGGCACCGTGTACGCGAGTAGCTGGCGCAACGCGCGGGGTAGCAGCATCAACGGCCGCCATCGGCGGTAATAGCGGTCGCGGTGACGGAGCATCTGGCCGTGGCCCGACGAGATCTCGTCGTTCGCTTCGCCGGTGATCACGACGCGCAGTCCCTGCTCGCGCACCATGTCGAGCGCGTGGTGGAGAAACACGCTCGACGGCTCCGAGACCAGATCGTCCTGCGCATCGATCACGCGCGGCATGCTGGCGATGAATTCATTCGTCGAGATCAGGCGCTCGTGATGCGTCGTGCCGATGATCTTCGCCACACGGCGTGCGTGGACGAGATCGCTGAAGCGCTCGTTTCCCTCGAGCTCCGCGAGACCGACGGTGAACGTGTGCAGCGGCGAGACGCCGAGCTTCGCCATCACTGCGACGTTCGCGCTCGAATCGTTACCTCCGCTGAGCAGCGCCCCCATCGGGCCGTCGACGACGCGAGCCGCAACCGCATCGCGATGGTGTTCGCTCGCGCGGAGCGCGTAGTGCCTCGGATCGTCGATCTCCGGCAGCGGATCGTCGAACAGATCCCAGCATCGCTGCGTGCGTTCGATGCCGCGCGAGCTGCATTCGACGAACGAACCGGGTGCCAGCTTGGCGATGCCGGCAAACAGCGTGCGCGGTACCGGTACGTTCAAGAACGTGAGGAAGTACGACACCGAGCGCTCGTCGACGTCGCGCGGGACTGCGGGATGACAGAGCAGCGCCTCGATCGTCGATGCGAACACGACCCCGCCGCGGCCCTGGTGATAGTAGAGCGACCGTACGCCGAGCGCGTCGCGCGCGAGCGTCAGCCGTTCGGCGCGGCGGTCCCACACGGCAAGCGCGTATTGCGCGTCGGCACGGCCGACTGCGCGCGGCCCACCACTCGCCCATAGCTCGAGCAATCGCACGTCAGCGCTGGCCGCGTCACCGCGATCGAACAGGCGTCCGTCGCATACCGCGACGAGATCGCCGTGCTCGAGCACGCGCGGTCGTTCTGTCGTGCCGCACCGATCGACGACGCCGAGCCGGCAGGTCGACGACAAACTGACCCACGTTGCCGCGTGGCGGTCGCCGAGTGCGCGGAGCATCGCGCTGATGTTTGCGTCGGCCTCGCGGGTCGACGCCCAACTTCCGATCATTCCGCAGATCGCCGTCATCGCACTCCCTCGTTGATCACTTCCTCGTAGAGATTCACGTACGCCGACACCGCAGCGCTCAGGCTGTAGCGAGTACGCGCGATGTTGCGCGCATGCGTTCCGAGTCGGACACGCAGCTCCGGATCGGCAGAGACTTGTTCGAGCGCGACCGCGAGATCTTCGGGACGCTCGGCGGGAACCAGCATGCCGGCACGCCCACCGTCGAGGATCTCGGGCAGCTCGTTGACGTCAGTCGACACGACCGGCAGTCCAGCCGCCATCGCTTCGAGCACGCTCACGCCGAACGGCTCGAACTTCGATGCGATCACAAACGCGTCGAGGCAGCGCAGCATCGTCGGGATGTCGCTGCGCTCGCCGAGCCAGCTCACACGGTCGGCGATCCCCAGTCGCTCCGCGATCCCACGCAGCTGGCTCGCAAGCGGACCCGCACCGGCGATGATCATACGCAACGGCCAGCGCCGAGCCGCGAGCGCGAGCGCACGCAGCTGCGTTGGATAGTCCTTCTGCTCGACGAGGCGTCCGACGCTGCCGACCAGTACCTCGCCGGGCGCTGCGCAAAGCTCGGCGCGCACACGGCCGACGTCGTCCTCGGAGATGCGATCGACACCGTCGATGTCGACGCCGTAGCCGATCACGCGCAGCTTCCGCGACGGCAGTCCGCTCGCTTCCAGGAACCGCTGACCGAGCCGCGCGGACACCGTGGCCACGCGCCTCATCAGGCGTCCGAGTAGCCGGTTGCGCAGCCGATTGCGTCGCGATCGCGTCTGCAATGGCTGCGGCAAGAACGCGTACTCGCGGTCGTCGCTCATGCACGCGAACGCGCTGAGCGAAGCGATCGCCGGGCGCGCGATCGCAGCGGCGGCGAGCCCGCCGTAGAGCATCGGTCGCGGGTTGTAACAATGAATGATCGCGGGCCGGATCTTGCGAAACAGCTGCACGAGCTGGCCGACGACAGCAGGTCGCAGTCCGTCCTCGCACGGCACATGCTCGACCGGGATACCGGCGGCACGAAGCTGCTCGACGAGCATCCCTTCGGGCGGCGTGAACGTCACGACGGCACCTCGGAAGCGGGCGCGATCGAGGTTCAACGCGAGATTCGTGAGCGCTCGCGTCTTACCCGAGAGCCCCAGTGAATCGACGACATACACAACAGCGTCCGTCATCCTGCACTCCCTTCGATCCAGCGCTCGTACCAAGCGGCGAGTTGGATCAGGCACCACAGATCAAAGCTGTGGTCGTACGCCCCAGAACGATGTCGCTCCCACATGCGATCGATCGCGTCACGTCGGAACAGCCCGCGTCGATGGATCGCAGCACTGCGAAGCTGATGCTCCGCCCACACAGCGAGGTCTCCGCGCAACCACTCGGGCAACGGGACCCGAAACCCTTGCTTCGGTCGTGAGAGAACGCTCGCAGGCAACAGCGATCGCACCGCCTGCCGCAACACGTACTTCGTGATCTTGCCGCGGATCTTGAGATGCGATGGCAGCGCGAGCACGTACGACACGAGCGCGGGGTCGAGGAATGGCGCGCGCGCTTCGAGTGAGTGCGCCATCGTCAACCGGTCCACGCGCATGAGCAGCAGCTCGGGCAAGCGATTACACAGCTCGACCCACGACACCTGCTGCAGGTGATCCGCGTTTGGGTTGCGTGCCGCAAGCTCGCTGTAGAACGCGCGCACGAGCCCGGGTGCGCTCCCATGCCGCGCTCGATCGAGCAGCGCTGCCTTCTCGCCTTCCCAGAACGCGACGTCGAGGCCCCAGTAGAGCGGCTCGTCGTGTGCGGCGCGGCGTAACACGTCGACGCGACCCGGCGGCAGGCGTAGCAACCGCGCTGCGTGATAGAGCCCGTGCCGCAGCACGCGTGGAAGCCGTCGCACGCGCTCGAAGCGCGGGATCGATACGTCGAGATGATGGACCATCGCGTCGTAGCCGCCGAACACCTCGTCGCTTCCCTCGCCAACGAGCACGACGGTGATCCCCGCGTTGCGCACTGCACGCGCGATGAAGTGCATCGGCAGGCACGCGGGATCGCCGAGCGGCTCGTCGAGTTGCGTCGCCAGCTCGGGGATGTGATCGCGACACTCGTCTGCGGTGACCGAGAGCTCTTGATGATCGCAACCGAAGCGCGCAGCGACCGCCCGTGCGTACGGCAGGTCGTGAAAGTTTTCGTCCGGACCAAATCCGCGAAAGCCGACCGAGAACGTTCGCAGCGGCTGCGCGATCAGGCCGGTCATCAGTGCGACGTTGGTGCTGGAATCGATCCCGCCGCTCAAGAGCGCGCCGAGCGGGACATCGCTCATCATTCGTTTCCGCACGGACGCGCGCAGCAACTCGAGCACCTGCTCGACCGCTTGTTGCTCGGGTACGTCTTTGCCAAGTGCCGCCTGATCGAGGGCGGACCAGTACCGGCGAACCGCAACACCCTCGGTGGCGCTGCTCGTGAGCACGTGACCAGGTGGCAGCTTGCGGATCCCCGCGAACAGCGTGCGCGGCGCGGGTACGTTGGAAAACGTCAGGTACTGATCGAGAGCGACCGGATCGAGATCGCGCGAGACATCGGGATGGGCGAGCAGCGCCTTGATCTCGGATGCGAACAGTAAGCGGCCACCGGTCTCGATGTAGTAGAGCGGCTTCTTACCGAGTCGATCGCGTGCGAGTAGGAGTCGGCGCCTGTGCGCGTCCCACAGGCCGAACGCAAACATGCCGTCGAGGTGATGGACGACGTCGATACCGTGCGTCTCGTAGCCGTGCAGGATCACTTCGGCATCGCATCGCGATCGAAACACATGGCCGGCGCTTTCCAGCGGGCCACGTAGTCGCTCGTGGTTATAGATCTCGCCGTTGAACGTCAGCCATACCGATCCATCCTCGTTCGTGATCGGTTGATGACCGGCCGCAGAAAGATCGACGATGCTCAGTCGCCGGTGGGCTAGCGCGATACCGCGTTCGCGATCCTGCCAGATGCCCGCATCGTCCGGTCCGCGGTGAACCATCGTGTCGCGCATGCGGCGCAGATGCGCTTCTTCATCGCGGGCCGTTGCGGCGAACGCAAACACGCCGGTGATGCCGCACATCGCGCCGGACGGTGTGCAAGAACCAGTACCTAGGTCGCGACGCGCACTTCGCTGCCACGCGCACGGGAGCTGTCATTCGCTGATCATCTTCTTCCGCTCACCGTGCACGCGTGCTCGCTCCGATCGCATCGTGACGCCGAATCGCCGTGACTCGCTTATCGATTGTTCGTCACGCGACCTGCATTACGGCGCTTCTCATCGGAGGAAACGATGCACGAAAGCACGATGCTTCGTACGGCGATCGCCGCAGTCGTTTGCGCACTCGCGGGTTGTGTCGAGACACCAGAGATGATGCCGCCGGATTCGTCGGGTACTGACCCGACGTGCTCGAACGGGATCAAGGACGGGCTCGAGACCGACGTCGACTGCGGAGGCGGCACGTGCCGTAGATGCGCCGGTCTCAGGCACTGCGAAGCGGCGAGCGATTGTTTCAGCGGACTGTGCGCGGCGGACACCAACACGTGCCCCGCGCTGACCACGGTGGCGTTCGCAAACGCCGTGTTCTATCCGTCCAGTTACAAGCCGTACGTCATGCTCGCCGGCGATCTCGACGCCGACGGTGATGTCGACCTCGCGGCAGGGAACGAGCTCGCCAGCACGGTCACGGTATTTCGCAACGATGGCTCCGGCGTCTTCTCTTCGCTCGCCGCGTCTACTCCAGATGGATTCCCGACCGGTGAGTACCCGACCGGTGGCGCCATCGCCGATCTCAATCGCGACGGCATCGCCGACATCGTCACCGCCGACTATCACGGTAATTCGGTGAGCGTGTTGCTCGGCGCGGGATCGCAAAACACGTACACGCTCACTGCCGGCGCAAGCTACCCGACCGTCCCGGGCGCCGAGACCTCGAATCTCGCGGTCGGCGATCTGAACGGCGATTCGATCACCGATGTGATCGCGACCAACCCACAGATGCATTCGGTGAGCGTCTTCCTCGGGCGCGGCGATGGCACGTTGCAGCCCGCGGTCGATCTCGGACTCATGGGGATGGCCGAGCCGTACTCGGTCGCGATCGGTGACTTCGACGGCGATGGCAACAATGATGCGGCGATCGCAGACAACGTCACGTTGACGGTCTACATCGAGCTCGGCAACGGCGATGGCACGTTCACGCCGGCGCCCGCACGGCCACAAGTCGATGGTCAGGCCTCGTTCATCCTCCTCGCACGCGACATGGATCTCGACGGAAAGCTCGACGTCGTTGTCGCCAACCGCAATAGCGAAGACGTGAGCGTCCTGCTCGGCCACGGTGATGGAACGTTCGCCGACGCAGTCGTCTCGCCCGCAGGCCCGGGCGGGCCTTATTCGCTCGCGGTGACAGACTTCAACCTCGACGCGGTTCCCGACGTCGTCACCGCGAACTTCATGACCGGTAACGCGAGCGTGCTCCTCGGTATCGGCAACGGTCACTTCGAGGCGCCGATCGATGCCGGCGGCACGGGCGACTTCAGCTACGGCGTCGCAACCGGCGACTTCAACAGCGACGGCAAGCCCGACTTCGCTACGGCGAACGCGCTCTCCAACGATGTCGCGGTCAAGATGAGCACCGCGCA
>DASUFX010000618.1:0-3238 GCA_036274355.1 Kofleriaceae bacterium
CGACACGATGGATCCGGCGTACATGGAGAAGATGTCGAAACAGATCAAGGGCGCGCGGTTCCTGCTGTGCCCCAACGGCTCGCATCTGGCGATGTACGACGATTCGGCGACGTTCTTCCCCGGCCTCATCTCGTTCATCAAGGACGTCGACGCCGGCAAGTCGTAGTCACAGCGCTGGCCACCGCACTACGTAGACCGCGCACGTGCTCGTAGCGCGAGAAAGGCGCTAGATCGGTGGATGATCGCGTCGCTGCTGGAGACGGGCTTCCTGCTCCTCGCGGTGCTGGTCGCCGTCGAGGCGATCGCCAATCGCACGCACATCTCGTCGTCGATTCTGATGGTCATCGCGGGCTGTGCGATGGCGCTCATCCCCGGGCTTCCGGACTTCACGCTCATTCCGGAGATGGTGCTCTTGCTCGTGCTGCCGCCGATCATTTACCTGGCGGGCGTGCAGATGAGCTGGCGCGAGTTCCACGAGAACTTGCGGCCGATCGCACTGCTCGCCATCGGTTGCGTCGTGTTCACGACGTGCGCCGTTGCGGCGGTGGCGCACTACGTATTGAACCTTAGCTGGCCGGTGGGCTTCGTGCTCGGTGCGATCGTCGCACCGCCCGACGTGATCGCGCCGCTCGCGATCGCGCGGCGGCTCGGCATTCCGCGCCGGATCCTCGTCATCCTCGAAGGGGAAGGACTCGCGAACGATGCGACTGCACTCGTGCTCTACCGCTTTGCGGTCGCAGCGGTTTCGATCGGCGTGTTCTCGTTCCGAGGCATCATCGTCACGTTCGTGCTGATCCTCGTGCTCGAGGTCGCATATGGCATCGCGCTCGGCTGGGCGTCACTGCGGCTGCGACGCTGGATCGATGATCCACGGCTCGAAATCACGCTGTCACTGATGACGCCGTATGCGGCGTTCTGGGTGCCGGAGCATCTCGGCGGCTCGGGTGTGATCGCGACGATTGCGACGGGTTTGTACGTGAGCTGGAACGGCCCGCTGCTGATCTCGAGCTCGACGCGACTGCAGGGTCTGTTCTTTTGGGATCTGTTGATCTATTTGATCGAGGGCCTCGTATTCCTCATCACCGGGCTGCAAGCACGCACGTTGTTCGAGCGCATCGAGCTCGACGAGCTCACGCGCGGGCTCGTCGCGACCGGCCTCACGACGGCGGTCGTGATCGCGAGTCGGTTCGCGTGGATCTTCGCCGGGCGAGGCCGCAATCCGTCATCGAAACATCCGACCGCGACGTGGCAGGAGACGTTCCTGTTGTCGTTCATCGGTGTGCGTGGGGTCGTGTCACTCACCGTCGCGCTCGCGCTGCCGCTGTCGACCGCCTCGGGCGCGCCATTCCCCGCGCGCGACTTGATCCTGTTCGTCACGTTCGGTCTCATCGTGATCACGCTCGTCGGTCAGGGACTGCTGATTCCGTCCGTGATCAAATGGCTTGGTCTCGGCAAGGGCGCCGCACTCGAGCACGATCGCCAGCTGATCGAGGAATATCGTGCGCGCACGCTGTCGCTCGACGCTGCCGGGCGCAGGCTCGATCAGCTCGCAGCCGAGCGGCACATCGCGCAAGAGGCGGTGCAGTTCGTGCGCGCGCATCACGACGAGCGCAGCCAGATGATCCCGGCGGACCTCGACGAAGGACTCGCGATGACGCAGGCCGGCGCGGCGCTGCGCATCGAGGCGATCGAGGAGGAGCGGCACGAGATCCACCGGCTGGAGCGGATCGGTCAGCTCACGGACGAGGCGCGGCGCCGCATCGAACGCGAGCTCGATCTCGAAGAAGAAATCCTCGGGAGCCGCAAGCCACCTGGCTGATCGACCGGCTGTAACGCCCGAAAACTGTGTCGAGAATGTGTGCAGGGCGGCGGCGTGCCGGTTGCCCGCCGCGTGGTCAACTTACGGTATGCACACGGAGCTGCTGGTCCTGCTGATCCTCGTGCTAGCGAACGGGCTGTTTGCAGGCGCCGAGATTGCGGTTCTGACGGCCTCGAAGGCCGCGCTCGAGCACCGGAAAGGCCGGCGAAGCCTCGCGGTGAAGCAGCTGCGCGACAAACCGGAGCGGTTTCTCGCGACCGTGCAAATCGGCATCACTGTGATCGGTGCTGCGGCAGCTGCGTTCGGTGGTGCGAGCATCGCGCGCGATCTGGCGCCGGGACTCGAACCATTCTTCGGCAGCAAGGCACACGAAGTCGCGATGGTGATCGTCGTCGCGGTGGTGTCGTTCTTGTCGCTCGTGCTCGGCGAGCTGGTGCCGAAGTCGCTCGCGCTGCGCTACTCGACCGGCTATGCGCTGCTGATCGGTAGGCCACTGTACGGATTGTCGCGGCTGATGCGGCCGCTGGTCTGGTTTCTGACGTTGTGCTCGAACGCCGTCCTGAAGCTGTTCGGCGACAAGACGTCGTTCATCGAGGCACGGATGTCGCGCGACGAGCTACGCGAGCTCGTCGAGGATGCGGCGAAGACGGGCTCGGTCGATATGAAGGCGAGCGAGATCGCAGCGCGCGCGCTCGAATTCGGTGACGTCATGGTCGGCGAGGTGATGGTTCGTCGCGATCGCATGGTCGCGATCCCGGGTGGCGCGTCCGCCGAGGAAGTGCAGCGCATCCTGCTCGAGGAAGGCCACAGCCGCATGCCCGTGTATGACGAAACGCCCGATCGTGTGATCGGCTACATCGTCGCGCGTGACGTGCTCGCGCTTGCATGGGAGGGCAACCTGATCGCGCTCGATGACATCGTGCGACCGGTGATCTACGTGCCGTCGACCGCGCGGATTTCGAGCGTGCTGCGCGAGATGCAGGCCAAGCGTACGCAGCTCGCGATCGTCGTCGACGAGCACGGCCTCAGTGTCGGTCTCGTGACGATCGAGGATCTCATGGAGGAGCTCGTCGGCGACATCTACGGTGAGCACGAGCTGCCCGAGGCATCGCTGCACCTCGACGCCGACGGCACCGCGCTCGTGCCTGGTTGGGTGCCGACGCGCAAAGTAAATCGCGTGCTCCACACGGCATTACCGATCGCGCGCGAGAGCATGACGCTCGCGGGCTTGTGCATGGCGCTCGCGTTGGCCGTACCCGCAGTCGGCAGCAAGCTGCGCGCACCGGATGGCACGATGCTCGAAGTGACCGAAGCGTCACCGCGGCGCGTGCGCATGGTGCGCGTGTACATCCGCGGCGCGACCGACGAGAACAGCTAACCGCCGCTGCACACGAGCGCGTTGCCGCCATTCTCGCGGCC
>DASUFX010000619.1:0-10616 GCA_036274355.1 Kofleriaceae bacterium
TCGCTTGGAGCAGGGCTCGAGACGCTGCGCGCCGCCGTCGACGCCGCGATCGAAGCGGGCGACGTGATCCGGCAGTCGCAGTGGGCGAATGATCTGTTGAGCAAGGACCCGACGGACGTCCGCGCGCTCGTCGCGCGTGGCTCGGCGATGGTCGCGTCGCAGCCCGAGGCTGCACGTGCGTTGCTCGAGCTGGCAGCCGCCCGCGACGACGTCGATGCCCACGTGCAACTCGCGAAGCTGACGCTCGCGACGGATCCGGTAAGCGCTGCGAAGTCCGCACTCTCGGCGCTGAGGACCGCACCGCAACACACGAAGGCGCGCGAGATTCTCGCTGCGGCACGCGCCGCCGAGTACCCCGAGCCGGTGTCGAGCGAGATCGCCGATGTCGCCGACTATCTCGAGAAGGTGGTCGCGTCGAAGCGCGGGCTCGGTCACTTCGTCGGCGAGACCGCACGCGCGGCTGCGAACCTCGATCAGCCGTTGCTCGTGACGGTGATGGGCGAGTTCTCGAGCGGCAAGTCATCGTTCGTCAATGCATTCATCGGCGCCGATGTCGCGCCGACCGGTATCACGCCGACGACCGCGACGATCAACGTCGTGCGCTATGGACGCGAGCGCGGTGGCCGCATCATCGGCCGCGACGGCGCGACGCTCGAGCTCGGCTGGGAACCGCTGATGGCGCATCTGCGCGAGCTGACGCCCGACGCATCGCGAGCGATCGATCGCGTCGAGATCTTGGTACCGCTACCGCAGCTCGAGAAGATCAACATCGTCGACACGCCGGGCCTCAACTCGATCCAGCCCGAGCACGAAGCGACCGCGCGCGGCTTCATCGCGCGCGCTGACGCGGTCGTCTGGGTGTTCACCGCGTCGCAGGGTGGCAAGGCGAGCGAGAAGAAGGCGCTGCAGTCGATTCGCGACGAGGGCAAGCGCGTGCTCGGTGTGCTCAACAAGGCCGACCAGCTGAGCGACAGCGAGAGCAAGGAAGTCGTCGAGTTCATCGGCGGCACGCTCGGCGAGCTCGTCGAGACCATCGTGCCGTTCTCGGCGCGGTACGCGCTCGATCACAAGCGCAGCGGGACGGGGAACGACGGGAACTGGCCCGCGCTCGCCGGTGCACTCGAGGAGCGGTTCTTTCAGCAAGCACGCCAGCTCAAGCGCGATGCGTGCGCGCGTACGCTGCGCGCAGTCGTGCAGGAGGCCCAGGCGGTGCTCGCCAAAGAGCGGGATCGTGCGGTCGAAGCCGCGGATACGGCGCGTGGCGCACGCGACGAGCTGATGACCTCGGCACAGCAGTTCACCAAGGAGGGCGTCGTCGGCGAACGCAAAGCGCTCTCCGATCAGATGGCGACGCTGTACCGGCATGCCGCACGCGAGGTCCTCGATCTCGTGCGGCCGCGACGGCTGCCGTTCTCGTCGCACACCGCGACGACGGCTGATCGCGACTATCTGATCGCGTTGCTCGCATCGGGATTCGAGACCGCGATCGAAACCGGGCGCCGGCGTGTCGCGAGCGAGCTGGCGCTGCGCAGCCGCAAGGCCGAGGCGGCGGCAAAGGCGCTCGAGAACGCACTCGGCTTCGATGTCGTCGGTGATCTCGAACGCGTGGCGGCCGACCGCATCGGCCTCGCGATGTCGCGCGTGTTCGATCGCGCACGCGCGTACCTGCGCGGCTATCTCGAAGGCGGTTATGTCGAGGCGTTCTTCCGCAACGATGTGCCCCGGCTCGAGCTCGCGGAGGACGCGATCTATCACGCCCTGTATCGATCCGCTCCGGATCTCGACCGCGAGGTCGGGGATCCTCTCGCGCACGCGGCGACCGACGCGCTCTCAGCACTCGCCCGGCGGCTCGATCACTGGAGCTCGGTCGTCGATGTTCGGATGTTTGATATGGAAGTTGGCGTGGTTCGGGCTCTCGAGATCGTCGCGACTCGTCTATGATGTCGCACGTCTCCCTTAGACTCCGCCGATCATGACGAAGCGACGCAATCCGATCCCGAATAGAATGACGCTCGGGATCGATGAGGCGGGACGCGGCCCGGCGATCGGGCCGATGGTGATGGCGGCGGTTGCGATCGACAGCAAGACTGCGGCGTCGCTCACGCGCAAAGGCCTGCGCGACTCCAAGGCGTTCGGCGCCGGAGACGACGCGCACGCGATCCGCTGCGAGCTGGCAGCCGAGATCCGGCAGCGCGCGGTGTTCCTCGCAGTCGTCGAGATCGAGCACGACGAGATCGATCGCCGCGTCTGCAAAGGCGAGCTCAACGCGCTCGAGCGCGAGATTGCCGGCAAGCTCATCGAGCAGGCCCTCGGCCAGATGCCGGGCTGCGACAAGATCATCGCGGACGGCAAGCGGATGTTCCAGGCCCTGACGATGAGGTACTCGCAGTTCGTTTCGGTCGATCGCGCCGAGGAGCATCACGCGTCGGTGGCCGCTGCGTCGGTGATCGCAAAGACGATCCGCGACGACCGATTCAACAAGATCAAGGGCCGCTACGAGCCCGAGCTCGGCCCGATTTCGGGCGGCGGCTATGCGAATGCCGCGACGCGCAAGTGGGTGCGTGCGTACGTCGAGAAGTACGGCCGGCTGCCCGACGAAGCGCGCCTGTCGTGGCCGTATCCGTTCGTCGCCGATTTGCTCGGAACGGTGCGTCCGCTCACGTCGCAAGTCGAAATGTTCGCGTAAGGTCTCCTCATGCGTCACGCGTGGGTCGTTGTCGTGCTCGCGGCGTGCGGTGGCACCGAGCCGGAGCCGATGGACACGGGCTGGACGACGGGGGCTGACGTCGCGCAAGGCGCGATCCAGGAGACCGCGGCGGTCGCAGTTGCCGGCAAGGTCTATCTGATCGGCGGTCTCGACGACAGCGAAGGCACCGTTGCGCGCGTGCAGGTCTACGACACCGCGACCAACACATGGAGCGATGGTCCGCCGCTGCCACAGCCCGTGCATCACGCGAATGCGATCACCGATGGCACGACGATCTACGTGCTCGGCGCGCTCACCAATGTCACCGCGATCGGCGACAGCTACAAGCTCGATCCCGCGACCGACACGCAGTGGACGACGCTCGCGCCGATGTCGCCCGGCCGCGAACGCGGTGCTGCCGTCGTCGGCATGCTCGGCGACAACATCTTCGTCGCGGGCGGGCTTCGCAATGCCGGCGCGAGCGATTTCCTCGACGTTTACCAAACGGTCACGAATACGTGGATGCCGCTAACATCGATGCCCGCCGCGCGCGATCACGCTTGCGGTGCCGAGCTTTCTGGCCAGCTGATCGTGGCGGGCGGACGCATGGTCCAGACGGATTCGCCGCGCTCGGAGGTGTGGGCGTATTCCGTGGGCTCGAACACGTGGGAGGTGCGTGCGTCGATGCCGACTGCGCGAGGCGGCATGGGCTGCGGCGTGGTTTACGACCGGCTCTACACCGCGGGCGGCGAAGGCAATCCTGCGGTCGCGTCGGGCGTGTTCCCGAACGTCGAGGAGTACGTCTACTCGACGGACACCTGGACGAGGCTCGCGGACATGCCGAACCCGAAGCATGGCGTTGGCGGCGCGGCCTGGAACGGTGCGCTCTACTTGTGCGGCGGTGCGAGCATGGAAGGCGTCGGCGCGATCGCGACGACCGACGTGTTTCGGCCGTAGTCCGAGCATCCGGCAGGAGTCAGGTCGAGCCGGACCTGATTACTCGAAGCACTTTTTTAGCGCCGCATCATTCGCGATCGCTTTGCGATAGCTCGCCGCGTCTTCGCTCGCGACGCGCTTCATCAACGTGCGAGCGGCGGCACAATCACCACGCGCCGCAGCGGTCTTCGCCTGCGCGATGTACTGCTGCGCGCGCCTCACCTCGGGCTGCGGTTGCGCCGTCGCAGCACCCTTTGTTCCGCCTGCGCGATCGTCTGCCGTCGGCGCTTCGGCCGGTGCCGCCGGCGGTGGCGGAGAAGACTTATCGGTCGACTGGTTCTCGTCGAGCGTGCCCTCGATCAGGCCGTTCGTACCATCGAAGCCGCGCGAGTCGGATTTCTTGGTCTCTTTGGAGTCGGTCGACAGCGCGCTCTTCTCCATCACCGAGTCGTTCATCTTGGTCGTTGGAGCCCCGGTCGTTGCGGTCTTCACCCCCGCACTGCTTGGCGGCGGCCGATGCGTCACGCGCGGCGGCGCTTCGATCTTGGGCGCCTCGTGCTTCTTCGGCTCGGGTTTCGCTTCGACCGCCGGTGTCGGCTGTGCGGATTCCATGTCGGCCGGAGCCGACTCCGCCGCGCCCGCCGGAGCTTCTGGAGCCGCGAGCGTATTGGCAGGCCCCATGGCGGCGGAGCCGCTTGCCGCGGAGCTGGTGGCCGACTCGGCGTTCATGCGCGCTCGCTGATCGCTGGCCTCCGGCGCCACTTCCATCTTCGAGTGACGCTGGCCGATGAACACCGCGCCGCCGATGAGCACGAGCACGGTCGCGAGTGCGAGCACGGGAGGGCGACGGAGCAGCGCGGCCAGCCGCTGCCACAGCGACGGCTTCGCCATCTGCTCGGCCTTCACGCGCGCAGCCGCCATCAGCTCGGCGAGGCCTCGCTCGGGCGGATCCTCGTCGGGCATCGACAGCCACACCGCGCGGAGCGACTTCAGCTGCGCATCGTCGTCGCCGTCGCCGCCAGAATCGTGAGACGTCACGGCGCGGCCTTCGCCAGATCCTTGTATTCGTCGAGCTCGAGTCGCAGCTTCTCGAGCGCATAGCGCATGCGGCTCTTCACGGTGTTCTCGGGCACGCCGACGACATCCGCGATCTGCTTGAACGGCATGTCGAGGAACTCGCGCATCAAGAACACTTCACGCTGCTCGTCGGACAGCGCACCGATCGCGCGCTGCATCTGTTCGTGCAGCTGCTTGTTCACACTCTTGCGATCGCTGGCCATCTCGTTGCCGGGGATCACATCCATCAACGTGCCGCTCTCTTCGCTGGTGTCCATCGGAGCATCCAGCGACGCGTGCTTGCGATGTTTGCGTCTCCTAGTCTGGTCAACGCACAAGTTCCTCGCGATGGTGTAAAGCCACGTCGTGAATTTGGCCTGCCGCTTGTAAGCCTCCGCGCCCTTGATCACGCGCATGAAGGCTTCTTGGAGCAGGTCCTCCGCCGTTTCCTTATCGCCGACGAACCGAAGAATGAAGTTGTAGACGGGCTTGCGATGACGCGACAGCAAGACCTCGAAGGCGCGAACTTCGCCCTTCTGGTACATGACCATGAGGTCTTCGTCGGCAGTATCGTTGAACATTCGCGCCCAGGATCACAACGCCGGACTCGGCTCACACTAACACGAAGCCCAAAGATCAGACCGGCTATGGGGTCTGACACGTTGGACAGAAATAGGTGGCCCGGCCTTGGTGCACGGCCCGACGAATTACCGACTTCTTACACCGCAGGCACTTCTCACCAGCACGTCCGTAGACCCACAGATAGTCCGCATTGTTGCCCTCGGCGCCGTCGGCCGCGACGAAGTCGGACAGCGTCGTCCCGCCGTTGTGCAGCGCGTGGTGCAGCACTTCGTCGATCGCCGCTGCGAGCCGCTTCGCCGCCTCGGGCGTGAGCTTGTTCGCGCGCTTCGTCGGGCGCAGCCCCGCTTTCCATAGCGCTTCGGACGCGTAGATGTTGCCGACACCGGCGAGCACGGACTGGTCGAGCACGAACGCTTTGAGCGTGGTCTTCTTCTTCTTCGCGGCTGCAGTGAACGCCGCGACGTCGATGCCGTGGACGAGTGGATCGGGACCGAGCAGTGCGAGGCCGGAATGCTCGCGTTCGTGCGCGCGCTCGACGATATCGATCTGGCCGAAGCGGCGTGGATCGGTGAAGCGCAACTCGCGATCACCGAGGTCGAGCACGAGGTGCGTATGCTTCGGGCGCGGCGCGCTCGCCGGCGTGATCAGCACGCGGCCGGTCATGCCGAGATGGATCAGCAGCGTGTACGGCGTGTCGGTGTCGATCAGCAGGTACTTGCCCCACCGCCGCATCTCGGTGAGCGTCGCGCCGACGAGATGTTGCAGCCGCTTGCGCGGCGGCTTGCGGCGCATGTGCAGGCCCTGACCGCTGTCCCAGACGCCACGGATCTTCGCGCCGACTGCGGGCGCGAGCGTGCGGCGAACGGTCTCGACTTCGGGCAGCTCGGGCATGCCCGCTGCTTAGCACTAGAGCGGCTGCTGGTGGTCGCCGTGGATGTCGGTCTCGGAGAACTTCTCGCCAGCACCGACCACGTAGAGTCGGTAGGTGTTCGACAGGAAGTGGCCGGTCGCGGCGAGCGACACCTCGACAGTCATTCGGCCGCCGCGGGGAACTTGGAGCTGCACCCAGTCGATGTACGAGGACGAGTGCGACGTCGCGAGCACGCGGCCCTGTGGCGTCCTGATCGTGATGTCGAAGTTGTCGAGCTGCTTCTCCGGCACGACCGTGATCGTCACGAACTGGTCGTAGCGCGACTTGATGTCGTACGCGTCGACGTCGCCGCGCGAAACTTCACCGAGCGAGACGAACGAGGTGTCGTTCGGCGCGTAGCTCTTCGCCGTGTCTTCGTCGTACATCTCGACGAGCTCGAACGTGTGCGCCGCGTAATCGACACGAATCGTGCGCTTCTCCGAGCCGCCGCTGACGTACCGGCCGTGGTCGTCGACGCGATAACCGTGCGCACCGATCGGACCGAGCGGCCCCAACGGGCCGAGCGGACCGAGTGCACCGAGTGGACCGAGGCTCGTCCACACGCCGCCGCCTTGCAGCTGCTTCGCCCAATCATTGATCGACGGCAGCGTCTCGTAATACGCCGTGTCGCCGAGCGGACCATTCGGACCGAGCGGGCCTTGCTCGCTGAGCGGACCACCGAGGCCTGTCATGTTCTTCGCCCACGACGACCAGTCGCCCGCGGCGCCGATCCAATACGACGTGTTCCACGCATTCGAACCGAGTGGACCCAGCGTGCCGAGCGGACCGTACGCGCCAAGTGGGCCGAAGTCGCCGAGCGCGCTTGCCGACGACAGATAGAATTCGCAATCGTGATACGGGTCCGCCGTTCGGCACGGCGGCGTGAGCGAGGACAGGTCACCGCCTAGCTCGTCGACAGACTGCGCGCTGACGACGATTCTCGACGAGTCACCTTTTCCGCCAAAAGGCGCGTCCGGAATGTCGTCAAATTCGTCGTCGGAATTTGGAGCAACACAGCCAACAATGAACGGCAACGCGAGGAGCCAGATTGATGAACGCATGTCCTTTCGGACAGCAACCGTCGATCCGTGAACACGTCGCGGTAACCAACCGATCAGTCAGCGCTTCGCGTTGAGCTGTATTTAGACTTGCCGGCGACCGTTCCTAGCGTGGCCGGCGTTATCAGGCGCCGGCTACTGGAAGAGCTTCCGCCAGTCGACCGAACTCGACGATGTCGAGCGTCTCTCCTCGACGAGAACCATCGACGCTGGAGGCGGCAAGTGCAGCATCCACTTCCTCGTCGGACCAGTGCGCGCGAAGCGCATTCCGCAGGGTTTTTCGTCGTTGACCAAACGCTGCGTGCACGACCTTCGAGTAGTGCGCATGGTCCGAGATCCGGACACGTGGCTCTGCGTTCGGCAGCGGCACCATCTTGATCACCGTCGAGTCGATCTTCGGCGCGGGCACGAACGAGCCGGCGCCAACTTTGATCACCGCCTGCACATCGCAGTACGTGCGCACCATGACGCCGAGCGCGCCGTACTCCTTCGTGCCGGGCTTTGCGACGATGCGATCCGCCATCTCCTTCTGGATCATGAACACGGCGAAGCGTACGACGTCGCGCACGTCGATCACTTTGAAGATGAGCTGCGACGCGAGGTGATAGGGAAGATTGCCGCACACGGTGATTTTCTGGCCGAGCGACGCGACGGCGCGCAGATCGTAGCGAAGCGCATCGACCTGCTCGATCTCGAGGTTGTCGACATCGCCGAGCTCGGCGCGCAGCACGCGGATCATGTCCGGATCGGGCTCGAGCGCGATCACCTTGCCCGCGGTCACGCGCTCGGCGATTCGAGCGGTCAGCGTCCCGAGACCGGCGCCGATCTCGATGATCCAATCGTCATCGGACGACACCGCTGCATCGGCAATCGCTCGCAGCGCACGATCGCTGACCAGAAAGTTCTGGCCGAAGGATTTCTTCGCGCGCAAGCCATAGCGATCGAGCAGGACGCGCGCATCGGGAAACGGGCCGACGGCTTCCTTGGCCAGCGCGTGCTGGCCGTTGCCGTTGCCATTGCCGTTGCTGCTGCCGTTGCCGTTCTTGCCGCCGCCGCTCACGCCTGACTCCGCGCGAGTGGCGCGCTCGGAACCGCATCGAGCGCCAGGCCATCGCGTTCGCCGCGCATCAATCGGTGGTAGCCCGCGGCGGCGATCATCGCGGCGTTATCGGTGCAGCGTGCGATCGGTGGCACGTACACGCGGAAGTCGTCCTCTTCGCCGGCCGCCTGCATCGCGCGGCGCAGGCCCGAGTTCGCAGCGACGCCGCCGCAAACCTGCACGTGATGGAGCTGGAGCCGGCGGGCAGCGCGCCGCGTCTTGCGCACGAGCACCTCGACGATCGCGGCCTGGTAGCTCGCGCAGAGATCTGCGAGCGGTTGATCGTCGGGTACGCCGTGCGCGCGCACGTGATGAAGCAACGCGGTCTTGAGCCCGGAGAACGAAAAGTCCGCGCCGTGCTCGCCTTGGGTCATCGAGCGCGGAAACGCGACCGCGTTTGGATCGCCGGTCTGCGCGAGCTTGTCGATGACTGCGCCACCGGGATACCCGAGGCCGAGCAGCTTCGCGCCCTTGTCGAACGCTTCGCCGGCCGCGTCGTCGCGCGTCGCACCGAGCTCGATCAGGTCGCCGTGGCCGTTCACGCGGACGAGCGACGTATGCCCGCCGGAAACGATCAGCGCGACGTGAGGCATCGGCGGCGGGTCTGGCTCGAGGAAGATCGCGCTGAGATGACCTTCGAGGTGATGCACGCCGACGAGCGGCTTGCCAGTCACCCATGCGAGCGCCTTCGCGGTCTGCAAGCCGACGAGCAGCGCACCGACGAGCCCCGGCGCGTTCGTGACCGCGATGCCATCGATGTCATCGAGCGTGACGCTCGCGCGATCGAGCGCCGCTTGCACGACCGGCACGACATTCAGGATGTGCGCACGCGATGCAAGCTCGGGCACGACGCCGCCGTAGCGAGCGTGGACTTCGTTTTGTGACGCGACCACGTCCGAACGCACGATGCGGCCGTCTTCGACGACAGCTGCGGCTGTCTCGTCGCACGAGCTCTCGATGCCGAGCACGCGATACGGGCGCGCGTCGGTCATTTCGGTTCGTCGAGCATGGCGCGGATCTTTGCCGCCGACCGGCCGTCTGGCTCGAGCTCGAGATACTTCTCGAGCGCCGGCCGTGCATCACCGTAGCGCTGCGCCGACCACAGGATCATGCCCTTCTGTTCGTACGCTGGTGCGTACGTGCTGTTCATCTTGATCGCTTCATCGACGGCGGCGACCGCATCGTCGACCTTACCGAGGCGCTGCAGCGCACGCGCACGCTCGAGGAACGAGCGCGCGGTCTTGCGCAGCTTGATCGATTGATCGAGCAGGTCGAGTGCTTGCTGGGCGTCACCATCTTCGAGCGCCTCGTGCGCCTTGTCGTAGAGAGCGCGCGCTTCCTTCGTCTTGTCCACGCCGGCATCGGCGGCGGACGTCGAGACCGCTGCGTCGGGGCGAACGACAGCGACAACCGCAGCATCCGGGCGCACGGCTGCGTCGGGACGAACCGCGACGACCGCTGCGTCCACCGGTGTAGCGACCGCGACAGCAGCATCGACGTGTGGCACGACCGCGACCGCGCCGTCGACCGGCGTAACAACTGCGACCGCAGCATCGATACCAAAGCCGCTCAGCTGCGCTGCATCTTCGGTCGGCGTCGCGATAACCGCGGCGTCCTCGAAGGTCGCGACTTGCGGCTGCGTGGGCTTCGGCTTCTTGCAGTAGCTGTAGACCGTGGCGCCGGCGAGCACCATCGCGATGCCGATCAGAACCTTGGCGCCCCTGCCCGGCCCAGCCTGGCGAACGACACCGCCTTCGACGGTCACCCGGCGTGGCGGTGGACGCGGCGGCGGCTCGACGGCCGGTTTGCCGGTCTCGGGCTTCGCCTCGGCGTCGGCTTCGGTTTTCGCGTCGGCCTTCGCCTCGGCAGTCTTGTCGTCGGGCGCCGGTTGGATCGCGATCTCGCGCGTGATCCGGCGCGGCAGGATCGTGACCATCTCGCGCTGCGGTTCACCGTCCGCGGTTTGCGGACGCGACGGCGGCGGCATCAGCTCGCCAGACGCTTCGGCGCGATCACGGCCGTGCGAGCCGATCATGCGCAGGCCCTGTGAGTCGTCGCGGCGGACCGTGTTGGCGAATCGACGGCGCGCCGGATCGGTCGCCGGACCTTCGTCGAGAATATCGCCTGACCGATCGTCTGCTTCGACAACGGTCGGCACGCCCGAGTAGTCCTCCGCAGACACCGCGGACATCTCGCCACTCGTGTACGGATCGGCCTCGACGAATGGGGCCAGCTCCTCTTCGCTTGGAAGCGGATGCTCGCCGCTCGTATACGGATCGGCGTCCATCA
>DASUFX010000620.1:0-15102 GCA_036274355.1 Kofleriaceae bacterium
GTCGAGGTCGTCGCCGTGTACATCGCGTTGCCGGAGTTCGCGAGCACGATGTCACGCGAGAACGCTTGGCCTTTGGGAATCGTGCCGATGTCGAGTACCGGCGGGTTACCGGTCGGCGTCTGCACCGACATCACGCCACCGGTTCCCGTGCCGGTCAACGACACCGTATCCGTGCCGCCGTTCGCGGACGTTACCGTCGCGAGGACATTCTTCGCGCCGTGCGTGGTCGGCGCGAACGTGATCGACACGAAACTGCCCGAACCGGCACCGAACGAGCACGGACTCGCCGCGGTGCACGCGCTCGCGCTCCACTGGTTCGCGTTCGTGGTGGCACCAAAATCGATCACGACGTTGTTCAGCGTGCCGAACCCGGTGTTCTCGACGTAGATCATCTGCGAGGGTGTCTGGCCGACTGGCACGTCGCTGAAATCGAGGCTGTCCGGCGTCACGTTCAAGACCGGGTTGGAGCTCGTCGACGTGCACGTCACATTCGCCATCGCCGGGCTGCCGTTACTCGCTTCGAACACCTGCAGCGTGGCGATCGTCTGCATCGGCCCGGGCACGCACTCGACGGTGAGCGAGTAGGGCAAGACCTCCGGCGGGCTCCAGTTGCACGTGGTCAGTCCGCAGTACGACAGCTTCATCGACGAGTCAGTGCTGAAAATCGCCGCACTACCGAGCTGACCCGTGTCCATCGTGATCACCGTCGCAGTTGCCTGCGAGAGCACGCCCTGCGGCCCGGTGATCGCGATCGTGGGCTCCATGATGTCGATCGTCGTGATCGGTGGTGCGTCGGGAATCCCGCCACCGTCCGAGCCGACCGGCCCGTCGAGGCCGCCCTCCATCGGCGCGTCGAAGCCACCTTCCATCGGCGCGTCGAAGCCATCGCTCGGTCCATCCGAACCGGCGAGCGGTGTGTCATCGATCGTTCCACCATCGCCACCGATCGCGCCCAAGACCACGACAGCACGCGCGCCATACGGCGACGGATCGCCATGCACGACGAGATCGAGCGACGCGGATGCAGCTCCAGCAGTCGATACGACCACTGCGGCCGCGAGCAGGCGCGCCCGGCTTCGCCTCATCTCTCGCTAGGGTATCCGAACCCTCGGGCGGCGTCGTCGGGAGAAACTCGGAGATCGGCGTGGGAACAGCACGCACATGAGCGCGAGCACGATCGGCAAGATGCCGCCGGGTCGGGTCGACTTGCACGAGCAGGCATAGAAGCTCGTGTCGTCGGTGCCATTACTGCCCATTCCGGCATCGGGTTCCATGATGTCTTGCGACGTGCCCTCGCCGCGCAGCATGACTTCCAGCGGCGCGCCGGGAAGCTGCGGCGACGTGATCCGTAGAACGGTTTCGACCACGCCAATCTGCGTCGGGTGGAAGCCAACGCTGAACGCCGCCGTTTCGTTCGGGTTGAGCACCGACGGTAGCGGACTCTCGAGCTTGAACGGAGTCTTGATCATTGGCTCGTCGAGCTGCAGCGGCGTGGGATTGCAGTTCTGGATCATCACGCGCTGACCGTCTTCGCTGTAGAGGTGGACGAGGGCCTTGCCGAAGTCGAGCGCGGGAGGTGCGATCGCGCCGCCCTGATCGATGAAGCGCGCGGTGATCGCGGTCGTCGCGGTTTCCATTCCGGCGACATCGGTGTGCCACGCGAGCGTGTCGTCGAGCTGCACGACCGCGGTCTGGCGATGCGGCGTGATCGAGACCGTCGCGGCCGCGCCTGCGGCGATCACGGTCGGGTACACCGACGGCGACGTGGTCTCGAGCTCGAACGGTGACGGGACCTGGCCGAGCGTCGGTTGCATCAGCGCGATCGTCGCGGTGCCGTCGGACACGAGCGAAACGTTGGAGGACGTGGTCGGCTGGCCGACGCAGAACGTCCCGAGATCGAGTGCGTTGGCCGCCTCGTAGCCCGCACGCACGACTTTGCCGCTGAGCGGAATCCGCAGCATTTCGCCAGCGGTGTCGGTAACGATGATCGCTCCGGTCATCTGACCTTCGTCGGCGTCGGCGGGCGGATCGAGGACGACGTCGAACGTCGCGGGCGTCGTGAGCTGCGACAGCGCGCCGAGCGTGAGGCCGGGCGCGTTGCCCTCGACCTGCATCTGGCTGTTGAGCGTTAGCTGGCTCGGGGCGTTCGTGTTGAGTAGCTGGATCGTGCGCCGGACTTCACCGCCGCCGGCGCGGACCTCGCCCAGGTTCAGTGCAGTCGGATTCGCGAACAGGTCGAGCGTGCTGCCTTCGCAGGTCGCGTTCAGCGTCGTCGGCGATCCGTTCACCGCGTCCATCGCCGTGGCCGTGACCGACGTCATGAACTGGCTCGCGGTCGTGGGTGCGCAGGTCAGGGTGACTGCGCGGTCGACGTTTGCCATCACGACCGTCGACGCGGCCGGCGACAGCGTGAACGGCGGCGTCGAGCTTGCGGCAAGCGCGAGGTTCACGTCGAGATCGAGGTTGCCGTGATTCGTCAGCGCGAAGTCGATCGCCGACGAGCGTCCGACCGGGACCGAGCCGAATACGAGGGTCGAAACATCACCGGCGACGTCGAGCGTGCCGCCGATGCTCCTGCCGTCGAGCGGAATCTCCTTCGTGCGATCGATCGAATCCTTGTACGAAACGAGCAGCGTCGCGCGACGACGACCGATGCCGCTCGGATCGAACGTCAGGTTGATGTCGACCTGCTCGCCGGGCTCCAGTGAGCACGACATCGTGATCTGACCGCTGCACTCGCCGCTCGCGGCGTACGTCCAGTCGTTCGCCGCGCCGGCGTCGACATCGACGGTGCGCACGTCGTGGATCACGAGCGAACCGGCGCCCGCGTTCGTCAGGTGAACCACCGTGCTCGCGCTGCCGCTGGCGGCATCGACCGGCGTCGGCAACGAGATATTCGTCGGGTTGAGACCGAGCACCGGCACGGTCGTGGCGGCTCCGTTGCACGTAAGCGTCACGGGCTGCGCGAGCAGCTGGAACGTGTTCGTGCCGATGTACAGCTGCGCGGTGTGCAGGCCCGGCGTTTGCGGCGTGCACTTCACCTGGATCGGCAGCGTGCCACCCTGGCCGATCGCCATCACGTCTTCATCGCAGAACGGCGCGTCGGGATTGCACGGGTTGGAGAACTGGAAGTTGCCGCCGAGGTCGTCCGTTTGCAGATAGACGCGCGTGATGAACTGGCCGAGCGTGCCGTTGTTCCGCACGTCGATCTGTTGCATCGCGTTGTCGCCCACGGTGACCGTGCCGAAATCGATCGTCGTCTGCTGCGGTGCCAGCGTTCCGGGCGCGTTGCCGTACAGACACACGGTCATGAAGTCGGCGAGTGCGGTGCCGTTCGTGTTGTTCGTCGCGTGATAGAGGCAGCGCCGCATCGCAGGCGTGCCGCGCGCGGGACATGTGAGGTTCACGTTGCGCATCGTCGTCGGCGAGATCACGACCGGGTTGCCACCGACGACGCTGAACATCAGCGATGGGTCGCAGCTCGCATCGGAACCGACGAGCACGCTGTACGTCGTAGCGCCCGTCGTGTTCTGCAGCGACGCGGTGCCGGTGCCCGTGCCGGTCGCGCTCGTGATGGTGATAACCGTGACCTCCGGGTTCGCGCGGATGTCACCATTGCCGACCGCATACGCGACGAGCGCGGCACCGCTGACGAGCGCGACCGCAATTCCACGCACGAGCATGCGACGCCTGGTAATCACAACCGCCCGATGACGCCGACGGTCGGCACGAACACCGTTTCGTCGGGGCGCTTGCCGTGGACGAGCGCGTCCTTGACGTTGAAGAAGTGCTCGATCCCGACATCGGCCTGGATGCTGACGTGACCGTTCAGCTTGAGCTCGACGCCACCTGCGCCACGCAGGCCGAGCGCGATCCGCGACTCCATCGTGGTCTCGTCGGTATAGAACCAGAGCGGCACGCCACCGCCGGCGTAGGGCCGTAGCCAGCCGGTCAAAAATCGGATGCGCATTCCAAAGTACACGCCCCAGTCTTCTGCCTTGAGACCAGCCAGCTCGAGCTCGACGCTGTCGAGCGGTGAGAGCGCGATGCCGAGGCCGCCCGCAACGCCGCGGCCTTTGCCGTCGACGCGCAAGACGCCGAGCACACCGGAGGTGATCCGTCGCTCGCTCGGCGGCGGCGCCACGGTGACGCTGCCGTCATCTTCGATCGTGTAGTGCGGCACGATCGGACGCATTACCGGACCGCCATAGCCGGCGAGCACGTGACGCTCGCCGCCGCTCACGTTCTCCGTCGCATACTGCCGGCCGGTGATCAGCCAGCCGTCGACGTTGTCGGGTGCAGGCTCGGGAGGCTTCGGCGGCGTCGCGGCCGCGGTCGGGTTCGTCGGGGGCGTCGGATTTGTCGGATTCGTCGGCGGCGTCGGGCTCGGCGCCGCCTTCGGCTCGACCTTCGTCGTGATGTCTTTGCTCTCGCCTTCAAAGCCGTTGATGGTGAGCTCGGTCGTCGCATCACCTTTGCGCACGCGCACGAGATGGATGCCGGCGCGCACGCGCGTCTGCAGCGTCGAGCCGACTGGAATGAACGGGCCGGCGTCGATCGATACTTCGGAGCCGCGCGGGAACACGCGGAGCGTCAATACCGTGAGCTCTTGGTCGAGCTTGACGAGCAGCTCCTTGACCTCGGCGATGCGCTCGGGACCGGTTGCCGGATCCGCGAGGTAGCGCTGGTACGTGTTCGCCGCGTCGGCGAGCCGCCCCATGTCGCGCAGCGTGGAGCCGATGTTGAGCAAGATCTTCGGGCTCGGGAACTTGCCGTACGCTTCGAGGAAGTTCGCGAGCGCCTGCTCGTAGCCCTGCGCCTGCAGCTGGCGCACGCCTTCCGTCATGAGCGCTGCTGCGAGTGGCCGGTTCTTCTCGTCATCGACGCGGATCGCCGGATCCTGCGTGATCGTCGCGAGCGCTTCGGCGAGTTGCTTCTCGTCGCGAATCTGCGCGAGCGGTGGGACCGCATCGGGATTCGTGACCGGCTGCGCATAGGCGGCGGACGCCGAGAGCGCTAGCGCGATCGAGAGCCTGCCTCGCATCTGGCCCTAGTTTATGTCGATCTCGATCGGCGATCCGTCTTTGGTGTACCGAGGCTGCGATCCACTGCCGTTTTGATCACGCCGGGGTTTTTCGCGTTTGACGGCGGGCTGCTTCACCTGTTCGAGCTTTGCCGGTGGGGGGACGACGGGCTGTTCCACGGGAACGGGCTGTTCCACTGGTGCCGGCGCCCGCTCGACGTTGACCGGCGGGGGCGCCTGCTGGACCTGGACCGGCGGCGGATCACGGGGCGGCGGGGCGGCAGTGGAGTGCTCGCCGGTGCGCGTCAGCACGACCGCGATGATCGCACCGGCCACCAACGTGACGCCGAGGATGCCGGCGACCACGCCACGCGAGCGACGCGGCGGCAGCGAGTGCTCGGTCGGCACGATCAACGCGGGCTTCGGTGCACCGGGCGCGAACGGTGGCGGCGTCGTGATCTGCAGCTGGTCGCCGAGCGCGGCGCCGAGCGCATTCGCGAGCTCGCCTGCGCTCTGGAACCGATCGTCTGGTTCCTTCTCTAGCAGGCGCATCACGATCTTCTCGATCGGCGCGGGCAGCCCAGCTACGTGCTCGCTCGGTGGCGTCGGCGTCTGGAACATCTGCAGCGCGATGATCTCGCCGGCGCCGACTGCGACGAACGGCGGCTGCCCGCAGAGCATCTCGTAGAGCATGCAGCCGACCGAATACAGATCGGCGCGATGATCGATCCCGCTCGCTGCACGCGCTTGCTCGGGTGCCATGTACAGCGGCGTGCCGATCAGCGCGCCGGTCTGCGTGTGATGGTTCGTGTCGGAGAGCTTCGCGATGCCGAAGTCGAGCACCTTCGGACGCTCGCCGAGATCAGGATCCGGAATCAGGAACACGTTGTCGGGTTTGAGATCGCGATGAACGATGCCCTTCGCGTGCGCGGCGGTCAGTGCGGCCGCGATGTCGCGCGCGATCTTTGCGGCCTCGCGTGGCGATAGCCGCCCGCGGCTCTCGATGCGTCGGGCGAGCGACTCGCCCTTGAGCATCTCCATCACGAAGTAGGCGCGGCCGTCGCTCGCGTGGCCAAAGTCGAGCACCTCGATGATCCCGGGATGGCGGATCGCGCTCGCGGCCTTTGCTTCCGTGATGAAGCGGCTGACCAGCTCGTCGTTCGTGGTCAGCTCCGGACGCAACAGCTTGATCGCGACCGTGCGTTCGAGCACGGAGTGTTCGGCCCGGTACACCTTGCCCATGCCGCCGCGGCTCAGCTCGCCGGTGATCCGGTAGCTGCCGAGCATCGTGCCGACGAGATTCGGCTCCTCCATCCGCCCTTCGAGGATGCGCCAACCCTCACGCCGGGGCAACGCGCGTCGGGTGGGCGGAAGTAGGCGTGCTAGCCTCGCGCAGGATGCCGAGTTTTCAGCGCCACGTGTTTGTCTGTATCAACGAGCGGCCGGCCGACCACCCGAAGGGCTGCTGCAAAGCGAAGGGCGGCGTCGAGGTTCGCGACCGGCTCAAGGCCGAGCTGAGCTCGCGCGGCATTTCGAAGCTCGTGCGTGCGAATAATGCTGGCTGCCTCGATCAGTGCGAGCATGGCGTCACCGTGGTCGTGTATCCCGAGCAGGTCTGGTACGGCGGTGTGACCGTCGATGACATTCCAGAGCTCGTCGACAAGCACCTGGTCGGCGGCGAGGCGGTCGAGCGCTTGATGATTCCGAACCAACCGCACCTCGGCGAAACGCGCGCCTTTGCGAAGCTGCGCACGGAGAAGACGAAGTGAAGCGCGTCGCGATCGCGAGCCTCCTCGTTGCGATCGCGCACGTCGCGCACGCCGATACGCCCCAAAAACCGGGCGACCCGCCGAAGCCTGCCGAGACAGCTGCGAAGCAGCCAGCGCCCGACGAGATCGCCGACATCGAGAGTCGCGAGGCGAACCTCGAATCGAACGAGCCGCGCAAAGGCTTCACGTTTGCGGGTGCCGTCGGCGGCAGCATCTCACTCGGTGACGGCGTCGGCCGCGGACCGGCGCTGTCGTTGCGGCTCGGCCACGTCGCCACCCGCAAGACCGTCATCACGTTCGAGCTCGGCGGTAGCAGCTCGCTGCACAAGCGCGCGACCACCGACGAGACACTCACCGACAGCAACTTCGGCCTGATGACCGGCGCACAGCGCTACACGTCGGGCTCGTTCTGGGTGCGCGCAGCAGGCGGCGTGACGTTCCTGGTCAAGAACGCGATGACGAACGGCACCGGTGGCGACGACGCGATCATCGGTGCTGGCGGTCTCGTCGGCGCTGGCCTCGATCTCGCGCGCTGGGGCTACCTCGTGCTCGGCCTCGAAGGCTTCGGCATGGCATCCGCGTCGAGCGACGGCATGCGCGCGCAACTCGCGTTCCAGCTCGGGCTCTCGTACTACTGAACGCTGCGGCGATCGCGACGAGCCTCTCGTCGAGAACGCGCGCGAATCCGGGGCGCCGACGTGTCCGGGAGTGTCCAACGTAACCCCGGTACGTTTGCGGCAACGTCGCAGAATGGCTCCTGTCCGGCTGTCCGAATTCGTCCGGTTTTGTCCGGCGCGTTGTTCAATAGCCGGTGTCGTCGAGGACGAGGTCGACTTGCTCGCTGGCAACGTTCGCCTGGCCGACGGCGCCGTGGCCGGTGTGCTCGCCCTTGCCCGCGACGAGCTGCGCGCCCGAGTGCGTCTGTAGCGTGTAGTGCCCCGATGAATCGGTGCGCGCGGTCGCGGCTTCGCGATCGTGAAGGACCGCGGTGACACGCGCGCCCTCGACGGCGGAACCGGCGGCATCACGCACGGTGCCGGTCACGGTCTTCTCGCGCGGCGTGCCGATGTCGACATCGATGTACGCGGTGCGATTCGGCTCGACGACCGCGGTGGACTCGACGAGCGTGTCGCGCCAGCGGACCGCGAGTGACAGCGTGCACGCCGGCGCGCGCTCGATCGTGAAGTGGCCAGCGCGCACCGGCACGATACGCGGCTCGTGCGCGATGCGCAGCGGATCATCTTTGGAGCCGCAGCGCAGGAACGAGACCTCGACGCTGCCGCTCGCGAGATCGGTCGTCGTGCCGACGATGCGGCCGGTGCCGCCGAGCACGAGCCGCAGATCGCGGCGCGGTGCGGTCGTCATCGTATCGACGATGCCGAGCCCAGGCGCCGACGCGGTGAGGCGATAGCGTGCGGGCGGTACGTCGAAGACGCCCCACTCACCGGCGGCGTCGCCGCGTTCCTGCTGGCCGGGCAGACCGGGATCCAGGGGCTGCATGTCGAGATATGCGAGCGGCACCGGCTGCTCGTTCGCGTCGACGATCGTGCCCGACAGATCGGGATCTTGGTCGGGCAGCCGTAGCACGACGTCGGTGAACCGTTTGCCGTCGCGGCACTCGAACGTCTTCTCGTTCGACGGCGGCGACCGCCATGGCCACGCGCGCAGCGTGACGGTGTCGTCCTCGGTCGTCACCCAGCGAAACGAGCCGGCATCGAGCCGGCCCGCCGGGCCGAACCCACCGCGCGGACCGCGCAGCTCGACCGCGCCGTCGGTTGCCGGCGAGCCATCCGCATTGACGACGCGCCCGCTGACGATGCAGCCGCGCGCCATCGTGATCGTGATGGCGCTCGGCTTGCCCGCTTCGAGCTCGATGTCGATGCCGTCTCGCGTGCCGGCGAATTGCGGGTGGGTCGCGTCGACCTGGTAGTGGCCGGGCGGCACACGGAGCATGAAGTGCCCGGCCTCGTCGGTCACGGCGACATCGGTACCGAGCACCGGGCGCACCGCGTCGAGCCGGTCGAAGTCGCGCGTGCGTACGACCGCGTTCGCGACCGGATGTTGTGCCTCGTCGAACACGAAGCCAGCGAGCGTCGCGGTCGGCACCACGGTGAGCTCGACGTCGTCGAGTGGTGCGCGTGCGTCGAGCATCGGCAGCAACGCCTCGTCGCGGACGCCGGCCATTTCGGCGCGAGGTGCGTTGTCGAGCCGCGTGCGATCGGCGAGGCCGACCGTCAGCACGCTGTCGCCGCGGACGAACGCGCGGTAGATGCCGGGCGTCACCGTGAGCTCGAAGCGGCCGTCCGCGCCGGCACGCGCTTTCTGCTCGGTCGCGCCGAGCAGCACGACGTCGACGTTGCCGACGGGTTTGCCGCTCCGCTGGTCGACCACGGTCCCCGCGATCTTCGCGCTCGTGATCGCAGCGGGCACGCTTGGCTTCGTCAGGACCGGCGCCGCCGCTGGAACGTCGCGCTGCTTGTCGCCACAGCCGATCGCCCCGGCTAGAACCGCCGCGATCGCGTACGCACACCAGCGCTGTGCCATCTCGATCGAGATAGCACGTTACGTCAGAACTTCGACGACAAGCGCAGTGATGTTGTCTTTGCCGCCGCGCTGGTTCGCGAGCGAGATGCAGGCTTCCGCGCACTCGTCGAGGTCGCCATCGCCGCACAGCTGCGCGACTTCTTTATCACCGTCCGCGAAATAGCCGTGCAGGCCGTCGCTGCAGAGCAGGAACCGATCGCCGATCGCGACATCGACGTCGGCGGTATCGACCTGCACGTAGTCCTTGTGGCCGACTGCGCGCGTGATGACGTTCTTGCCGGTCGCCTTCTCGGCTTCGGCCTTCGTCATCATGCCGTGCTTGACCTTGTAGTTGATGAGCGTGTGGTCCTCGGTCAGCTGGAGCACGTTGTTCTTGCGCACGCGGTACACGCGCGAGTCGCCGACATGCACCGCAAACGCATAACCCGCGCGAATGAGCAGCGCCGAGAGTGTCGTCGACATGCCCTTCTTCTCGGGGTCGAGCTCGGCCATGCCGTAGACCATGTAACAGGCGCTCTTCACGCCGCTCTCGAGAAGTCGGCGGATTTCCCACACGCAGTCGGTCTCACCCATCGCGACGCGCTCGACCAAGCGGTCTAAGTCACGTTGAGCCCCGTAGACCCACGACCGCAGCTGATCGACGGCTTCGCGGCTCGCGATCTCGCCCTTGTTGTGGCCGCCAACTCCGTCCGCCACCACGTAGAAGCCGCGCGCATCATCCCGAAAGAAGGCGTCCTCATTGATCTGACGCCGGCGCCCGACATCTGTTTTGGCGACAGACAGGAGCTTCAAAGTGCCACCCGTTGCGCATCCTAACATGGCGGCACGCAAATCCGCTTGCTAGGCTGATTTGGTGAGTGAAGGGCCCCAGCTCGCTGCAGTGCTGCGTGAGCGATCAAGCGAGATCCTCGCAGGATGGATCATCCGCTTCGAACGGTCTTCGCTCCGGTTCCGCCGCGCCACCAAAGCGGCCACGCACACCGCGCAAGTCGCGAGCCTCGTCGAGTCACTTACTGAAGCCGTAATCGGTGGCGGTGCGAACGCCCTCAAGCCCGGCAGCGACGCGACCCGCGAGCTCGAGCGCAGCTGCGCGTTCATGGGCGCGCAGTTTGCGAGCGAAGGTGCCACCGGCTTCGATGTGGCCGCGCTGCTGCTCGAGCTGCGCGAGGTCCTCGCCGGCATGGTCAACGACGCCGATTCGAAAGTGCTGACGCACCTGTTCGAGTGGCTCACGGTCGTCGCACTCGATTCGTTCTCGGCCTCGGGTCTGCAATCGCTACGCGAGCAGACGTCCGAGCATCTCGATTCCGGTACGCCGGTGATCGAGATTTTGCCGAAGGTACCGGCCGTCCTGTTGGTCGGCGCGCCGAGCTCGTCGGTCATCGACAGCTTGCTCGCGCGCGCATGGATGCTGGCGGTCGGCACTGGTGCGCCGTGCCTGATCATCGACTGCGCGGGCATCGCGTCGGTGGGCGAGAAACATTTCGAGCGCGGCTATCGCGGCTTTCTCGAGCAGGCCGAAGGCAGCGCGCTGCAGGTCCTACTCTCGGGCGCGCGGCGGCCACTCCGCGAGCTCGCGGCCAAATTGACCAGCGAGAGCGGCCTCTCATTTCAGCACTTCGATCGTTTTGATAGTGCCGTGGCACACGCGCTCGAACGCGCGGGTCACTTATTGATGCGTCGAGGCTGAGAGCTCCGCACTCGTGATAGGCTTTTGGCTCGGTGGGAGACTTCCCGATCAGCTACGGCCGCTATCAGCTGGTCGAGCGTCTCGCCATGGGCGGGATGGCCGAGCTGTTCGTGGCGACGGCACCGGGAGAGCACGGCTTTCAGAAGAAGGTCGTGATCAAACGCCTACTTCCGCATCTGTCTGCGGACGACACGTACAAGGCGATGTTCATCGACGAGGCGAAGCTCACCGCCAAGCTCGTCCACCCGAAGATCGCGCAGACATTCGAGCTCGGCCGCGTCGATGACTCGCTGTTCATCGCGATGGAGTACGTCGAAGGCATCGACGTGCTCGCGCTGCTCCGCGAGTTTGCAGCGCGTCGCCGCCGCGTCGAGCCCAAGCTCGCCGCCTGGATCGCACACGAGGTTCTCGACGCGCTCGACTACGCGCACAACATCCGCGACGAGGGCGGCAAGCAGCTCGGCATCGTGCATCGCGACATCTCGCCGTCGAACGTGCTGCTCAGCGCGCGCGGTGACATCAAGCTTGTCGACTTCGGCATCGCTCGTGCGATCGATCCGGACCGCGCGCACAAGTCCAAGTCGGGCACGCTCAAGGGCAAGTACGGATACATGTCGCCCGAGCAGGTGATCGAGATGCCGCTCGATGGCCGTAGCGACGTGTTCTCGGTCGGCGTCGTGCTCGCCGAGCTACTCACGGGCCGCCGGTTGTTCGCCGCGCCGAACGAGCTCGACGTGCTGCTCATGGTGCGCGACGCGAAGCTCGGCCGCCTCGACAAGTACGGCGCCGATATCGAGCCCAATCTCAACGTGATCGTGCGTACTGCACTCAAGAAGCCACTCGAGGAGCGCTGGCAGAACGCCGCCGCATTTCGCGAGGCGCTCGGCGAATGGCTGTTCGATCAGCGCCACCGCATGACGCCGAAGCTGATCGCCGACGTCGTCGCCGATTTGCGCGATGCGGTGAACGCACGCCGCGTCGCAGCCGCACAAGGCGAGCAAGTCGCGCCGACCGCGGTGATCGACGAAGTCGCGAAGAGCCGCGTGCCGAGCGAGAACCTCGACTCGATCCCGAAGGACGACATCGACGCCGGCGAGTCGATGCCGATCATCGACGTCAGCTACGACGCCGACACGAGCGAGCCGCCGCAGCGGGCGATCTCGGTCAGCGATCTCGCGATTCCGCGCACGATGACACCGCGCGGTGACTCGGGTGCAGTGCGCGGCAAGCCGGCGTCGGTGCAGCCGGCGAACAAGAGCCAGCCGATCTCGGTGGTTGCCATCGGCAAGGCCGCAAATCAGAGCGGCCCACTCAAGCAGGACTCGAAGTTCGACCCGTCGCAGCTCGACAACAGCGGTGTGATCGAAGTGCCGATCGCCGACACGATCAGCGCTGCAGTCGAAGCGATCGTGTTGCCCGACGATCGCGACGAGAGCTCGGTGCACTCCTTCGATGATCTCACCGAGGATGCGCTGCCGAGCCGCTCGCGCGACATCAAACTGCCGACCCCCGAAGAGGTCGCGCGCAAGAAGCCGCCGACGCCACCCGCGCTCTCCGACATCGCCGATGCACCGGACGACGCCGGTGACTTCTCCGCGACGTCGCCACTGCGCGTGCTGTTCCGCTTGATGACCGCACGCGCGACCGGCCTGCTCGTCGTCGCGGTCGGTGGCATCAAGAAAGAGATCTACGTTCGCGACGGCCAACCCGAGTACGTGTCGTCGAACGTCGCGAGCGAGCTGTTCGGCAACTATCTCGTCACCAAGGGCGTGCTGTCCGACGGCGAGCTTGCGATGGCGCTCGCGATGATGCCGCATTACGGCGGCAAGCTCGGTGACACGCTCGTCGGCCTCGGTCTGCTCAAGCCGCTCGAGGTCTTCCGCCACCTCACGCGGCAGGTCCGCACGAAGATCATCGACGTCTGCACGTGGAACAAAGGCGGCTTCGCTTGGTACGCAGGCCGCGAGAATCCGCGCGAGGCGTTCCCGCTCGACTTCAACGCGTTCGAGATCCTCGGTGCCGGCGCGATGGCGCTCGCGGAGGAAGTCGTCGACAGCTGGGTCGCCAAGCACGGCACGGCCAAGCTGAAGGCATCGCGCACCCGGCGCGTCGGTCCCGAGCGCTTCGAGGTCAAAGGCCTCGTCGAGCTGTTCGAGGAGCTCGACGGCAAGCGCACCGTCAACGCGCTCGTCGAACGTGGACCGAACCGCGAGGACAAGATGCGCACCGCGCGCATGCTCTGCCTGCTCGAGGCCTGCGATCTCGCGCGCGCCTAACGCGTAAACGCGAGCGAAATCCCGATGCGGTCATCGCCGACGAGCGGTGCGACCACCGCGCCGGCGGGCATCCTCTTACGCAAGATGCGCGGCGTATCCCAGATGTCGTAGATGCCCCAGCCGATGCCGGCCGCTGCGACCAGCGCACTCGCGCCGAACAACGCGCCACCGGCGATCTTCGCCCCGGTGCAGTCGTTCGTCTCGAAGCAGCCTTGCATGACGACGAATGCACCCATACCCATTCCGAGCCCGCCGGCCGCGATGAGAAACGGTCGCGTGAGCCCGCCGGTTACGCCCCTCCGATACTCGCCGGCGACGATCAGCCCGCTCGCCGGTCCGAGGCCCATCGTCAACAGACCGGTGCCGATGCTCGCGAGCTGCATCTCTGCCTCGCCGTGCTCCGGTCCGAGCTCGCTGGCGTGATGCCACAAATACGCGCTGAGCCCGAGACCGCCAACGGTCGTGGCGATCGAGATCCAGCGCGCGGTTGTCGGTGATACGCGCGGGTCGAACGGCTCGGGCTTGCCGAGCCAGCCGTACTCGCGGAACTCGTCGAGCGCGGGTTTCGTGTCGGTGCGGCGATCCGCATGCGCGGTACCGGAGAGCACGATCAGCATCAGGATTGTCGTGCGCACGCTCAGAGCGTAGGCGATGCGCACGGCGTGGCGGGCTGCGACGTACTTGCTTTGGATGACGAGTCGCTGCTACGCGCTCGTCGCATTGGTGTCGCAGTCCGGCGGCGCACGCATTGCAACGTGTTCCCCGTATGTTCATCGGGCATTACGGTGCGGCGTACGCGATCAAACGCTGGCGTCCCGACATCTCGATCTTCACCCTGTTCATGGCAGTCCAGCTCCTCGACGTCGCGTGGGCGGTGCTCGTGTTCGCCGGCGTCGAGAAGGTCCGCATCGTTCCCGACATCACCGAGACGAACTCGCTCGACCTCTATTACATGCCGTACACGCACAGCCTCCTCGCTGCAGTCGTGTGGGCGATGGCCAGCGGCGTGACGTACAAGGCGCTGCACCGCGCGGCGCTCGGTGCCGGCATCGCGATCGGCCTCGCCGTGTTCTCGCACTGGGCATTCGATTTCCTCGTCCATCGCCCCGATCTCCCGCTCTACGACAACGTCAAGAAGGTCGGACTCGGCTGGTGGAACTTTCCGCGCTTCGCGTTGCTGCTCGAGGTCGGCATCCTGCTCGGCGGGCTGGTGCTCTACCTGCGCGGCACCCGCGGCGTCGGTGTGCTCGGCAGCATCGGGCCGTGGTTGTTCGTCATCGTGCTGATCGCCGTGCAAGCGTCCGTGTTCTTCGGCCGCTCGATCAGCTCGCCGAACCAGGCTGCCGTCATCGCCCTTGTCTCGTATGTCGTCTTTGCCTTGATCGCGGTGTGGCTCGATCATCACCGCAGGGTGCTCGGCAACGTCACGCCAGGCCGGCCCGCACCAGTGCTTCGCGGAAGCGGTGCGGCAGCGGCGCATCGACCGTGATCTTCTCGGTGCCGAGCGGGAAGCTGATCCGCGCGGCATGGAGGAAGAAGCCGTCGAGGTCAAAGAGCGGCTTGCCGCCGTACAGAGTATCGCCGGCGATTGGCGAGCCGACATGCGCGAGGTGCGCGCGCACTTGATGCATGCGGCCGGTCTGTGCCGCGCAGCGCACGAGTGCGTACTGATCGGTCGCGCGCTCGACGGTGAACGCGGTGTACGCCGGCAAGCCGTCGGTGTGATCGACACGCACGTGATCGCCGCGCTGGACAAGCGGCGCGTCGCTGTCGCGCGACACGGGGCGTGCGTCGGTGATC
>DASUFX010000621.1:0-3936 GCA_036274355.1 Kofleriaceae bacterium
GAAGGCGCGCCCGACGACGAATCGGTCCAGATCCATCGCATGATCCCCGACCACCCGATCACGATCTGGAACGGCTG
The DNA here is from genome assembly GCA_036274355.1 of Kofleriaceae bacterium. Taxonomy (GTDB): domain Bacteria; phylum Myxococcota_A; class Polyangia; order Haliangiales; family Haliangiaceae; genus JABFXX01. The sequence continues at coordinate 78 of DASUFX010000621.1, forward strand.
CTCCGAGAAGGACATGGAAGACGTGCTGCGCTCGATCGGCGACGCGATCGCGATCGGCGCGCCGCTCTACAACAAGGGCACGCACGAGGGCTACGAAGCGTGCTTCCGCGTCTACGAGGGCACCGCGCTCAAGTACGAGAAGGACGCGGCCTGCAAGGGCGTGCGCGGCGCGTTCGGCGACGGCCTGTTGCGCGCGACGTCGCTCGGCACCTTCAAAGAGAAGGCGTGGGCGATGCGCGACACGTTCGATGGCCTGATCGCCGCGTTCCGGCGCTGGTGCGAGCAAGACCAATCGTGCATGAAGAAGTTCGGCGGCCCGCCCGGCGGTGCCACGGGCGGTACGGATCTCGATCCGAAGTCGGACAAGACGCGGAAGCCCGAGACCAAGCCCGACACGAAGAACAAGTGACCATCCTCTACCTGTTCGACATCGACGGCACTCTGCTGCACGCGGCTGGTTCCGGACGTGCCGCGTTCGACGCGGTGATGACGGATCTGCACGGCCTCGCGAACGCGAGCGAAGGCATTCGCTATGGCGGCAAGACCGACCACGCGATCATCGACGAGATCTTCGCGGCGCGCCTGGGCCGTGCATCGACGCCGGCGGAGCGTGACGCGTTCATCGACGCGTACATTCCGAAGCTCCACGAGCTGCTCGTGACCAAGGGCGTCGAGGTGCTCGGCGGCGTCGTCGAGACGCTCGAGTATTTGCAGACCCAACCGGTGCGGCTCGGTGTCGCGACGGGCAACGTGCGGCGCGGCGCGGACGCAAAGCTCGGCGCCGCTGGGCTCGCGCGGTGGTTCGAAGTCGGCGGCTATGGCTGCGACTCGATCGTGCGCGCGGAGCTGGTCGCGAAGGCGATCGAGCGCGGGCGAGACGGGCGAGAGGTCCGCGAGGTCGTGGTCGTCGGCGACACGATCCACGACATCTCGGCCGCGCGTGCGTGCGGCGCGACCGTCGTTGCGGTAGCGACCGGCGCTGATTCGAAGCAAGCGCTCGCGCATGCCGACGCGGTGTTCGCATCGATGGCCGAGCTACCGGCCTGGCACGCAGCACGCTTCAGCTAGCGGCGACGCGACGTTCCAGGCCAGGGCTGCGCGGCCAGCGGACCGAGAACGTGGTGCCGGTCTCGTCGGACGTGACGTCGCACTGCGCGCCGTGCGCGATCGCGATCTGCTGGACGATGAAGAGCCCGAGGCCGAGCCCGCGGCGCGGACCCGCGATGTCGCCCTGCGCGAATGGATCGAACAAGCGCGCGCGCAGCTCCTCGGGGATGCGGTCGCCATGGCTCGTGACCTCGGTGATGATCGACTGACGGTCGGCGCTCTCGTACGCGCGGATCTCGATCGAGCCTTCGCTGTGATTGACGGCGTTCGCGAGCAAGTTCGTGATCGCCTGGTGCACGCGATCGCGATCGAACGTGCCGCGCAAGTCGCCTTCCAGATCGATCGCGACCTCGCGCTGCGGGTTCGCACCGATGATCTCGTCGGCAGCGGCGCGGCAGATTTCGCCCATGTCGTTCGGCGTCGGGTTGGCCGGGATGCCGGTGCCGAGGTGGCCGCGCGCGAAGTCGAGCACGTCGTTGATCATGCGCTGCATGCGATCGCACGCGCGCACGATGCGCGACGCGACCACACGATGCTCGGGCTTGAGGCTCGGATTCGCCGCGAGCGTGTTCGCGGAAATCACGACGGTGCTCAGCGGATCGCGCAAGTCGTGGCCGAGGATCGCGACGAACCGCTCGCGGACTTCTTCGCGGCGCATCGCGTAGCGGTGCATCGCTTCATTGATCGCCTTGTCCATTCCCTCGTGGAGGCGGACGAGTGCCTCGCGGGAGTCGTCGGTCGGCGGTACTTCCATGAGCAGGCGCGCGATCACCACGCGGAGCTTCGAGTACTCGCAGGTCAGCGTCTCGAGGCCAACCCCGTAGCCGAGCCGCTGAAGTGCATGGCTATCGGCGAGCCGGCCGAAGGCATGTTCGGCGAGCTCGGTATTGCCATCGATCCAGTTCGCGAGACCGTCGAGGAACTCCGGAAGGTGATCGAACAGTGCGGGCTTCTGCTTGATGCGCTTCGCCGGTAGATCGGCCCGCACTTCTTCCTCCCACCGGAGCGCAATCCGTCCCTGCTGGCTGCGCAGGAAGTCGCTGACGGTGCCGGAGCTCATACTTGGAACCTAGCGGACGTTTCCACACACGGCACCTCGGGAGGTTTACGCAAATGATCACGAGCGTCGCCGCACATGCGCACGCATGCGCGCTCGTTCGAGCGACGAGCGCCACGGTCACGCCGGCAAGATCAGCGCGTGAGACTGGACGGATCGGTGACACCGACTCGCGGGTAGCCCGCCTTCACCGCAACGTCCATTGCGGCGATCAACTGCTGATATGCAATCGGATGTGTATTCGAGCTTTCAGCTGCGATCTCGACCTGTGGCACTTCGCCCGGTGTCTTCAAATCGCGCAGTGTGGTCTCCAGGCCGCTCCAGTCAAATGCGGCTAGCTGACGAGCTTCGCCACTTGGCGTCGCTTGCACGAGGATCTGGTCGTGCTCGATGAGTACCGCGAGCTTTGGCGCCGGCGGCTGCTCGACGTCGCTCTTTGCTTTGCCCGCCGGATCGTTCTTCACGCTCGCGAGGTTCACCCAGACCGCGGTGACCAAAAGAAACGCGGTGAGACAGCTCATCAGATCGATGAACGGAATGATGTTGAGCTCGACGTTGACGGACTTCTTGTCACCCGTGCCGATCGCTTGACCCATGCCGGCTAGACACACGCGCCCGATGGTTGTTGCGCTTAGCGCGAAGTAGCGATGGCCGCTGCAAGATCGCCGATGCGTCCGCGACGCGCGATGCACTGATCGATCGTGGCGAGCGACCGATCGAGACGCGTCTTGCCGGCGGGAATGCGATCGAGGAACGGCACGAATGCCTTCGCGACTTCGTCGCGCGATGACTGATCGCAGAGCCAGGCCGCAGCACCGATCATGTCGGCGCCGTGATGCGCCGCGCGCTTCATGAGCACGTCGAGGTGATCGCGCAGCGCCTTCCAGGCAGCGATTCGCGCGCTCGGCCGTTCGAAGTATTCCTCGAGCGCGGACCAGATCGGATCGACTGGCAGCTCGGCCTTGTCGACGAGCAGGGTCGCTGTGCGCTCGGCGAAGTCTGGTGGGAACGCGCCGAGCAGGCCGAGCCAGTGCTCCTGCCTGTCGGGTTCGCGCGCAGACAGCGCCTTGTCGACGAGGCGATCGAACAGCGAGCGTGCATCGCCGGTCGTGAGCGCGCCGAGCATCGGCGGATCGGGGAAGCGATCGCCGAGCAGCTCATCATCGACGAGCTCGCGCGCTTTCACCCGCTCGCCCGCCGCCAGCCGATCCGCCGTCACCAGCATCGGTCCCAGCTCGCGTGCGAGCTGATAGACCTGCTGAGGATTCTTGCCGCGCTTCAGCTTCGGCAGTCGTGGCGCGAGCCAGCGCGACCACGCCGGCCGCGTTGCATCGTCGACGATTGCATCGATTTCCTTCGCGAGCGCGATGCCAGCGATCTGGGTGTCGAGATCACCGGCAAACAGCGTGCGGAGCTCGCCGAGCGCGTCCTTCGCCGAGAGCTCGCCGCGCCGGAACGTGGCAGCGACGTCGTCGCCGACGATCACCCGTGCATTCGGCGACAGACGCGCGAGCCACTGCGTCGCCGGGCGATCCTGCCAGTGTACGGTGTAGTAGCTGCTCGCGGCGTTGCCATCGACCCACGCCGGACACGCGGCGCCGATCGGTAGCTCGGTCTTGTCGCCGACGAGCGTGCACTGCGGCGTCTTCGTGGCGGGGTGCGCGATGCATACCGGCACGAGCCGCTTGTCGCGGG
>DASUFX010000622.1:0-2336 GCA_036274355.1 Kofleriaceae bacterium
GCCGGCCTGAATCCATACGCGAACGACTTCCGCCCCGAGGTCACGAACAGCGAGTTCCACGAGCGCTACGGCCACATGCCGGCCGATCAGCTCGAGAAGATCACGACGGTGACGACGCTCGCCGGCCGCATCGTGTTGATGCGCCAGATGGGCAAGGCCACCTTCGTGACGCTGCGCGACGCCAGCGGCGCCGATCTGCAAGCGTTCTTCAAGAGCGATCGCCTCGGCGCGAAGGCGTACGAGCAGATCAAGCTCTTCGACCTCGGCGACATCATCGGCGTCGCGGGCACGCCGATGCGCACGAAGACGGGCGAGCTCACCATCGCCGCCGACGGCGTGCGCGTGTTGACGAAGGCGCTGCGGCCGCTGCCCGACAAGGGCGGCCACGGCTTCCGCGACGTCGAGCAGCGCTATCGCCAGCGCTACGTCGATCTCGCGGTGTCGCCCGACGTCCGCGAGGTGTTCCGCAAGCGCTCGGCGATCGTACGCGGTATCCGCCGGTTCCTCGATGCACGCCAGTTCCTCGAGGTCGAGACGCCGATGATGCACCCGATCATCGGTGGTGCCGCGGCGCGTCCGTTCATCACGCACCACAACACGCTCGACATGAAGCTCTACATGCGCATCGCGCCGGAGCTGTACCTGAAGCGGCTCGTTGTCGGTGGATTCGAGCGCGTTTACGAGATCAATCGCAACTTCCGCAACGAAGGGTTGTCGCGTCAGCACAACCCCGAGTTCACGATGCTCGAGTTCTACCAGGCGTACGCTACGTACACCGACCTCATGGACCTCACGGAACAGATGGTCGGCGAGCTCGCGCTCGAGGTGAATGGCTCGACGAAGACGACGTGGGATGGCATCGAGGTCGAGCTCGCCGCGCCGTGGCGCCGGCTGTCGATCCAGGACGCCGTACGTGACCTCGGCAACGTTGCCGAATCGGCACGCGTGTTTGCGGATCCTGCATTTGCTGCGGAGACCGCGATCGGTCTCGGCATTTCACCGGGCGAAGTCGCTCGTGCGCTGCTCGAGGGCGTACCACCGGGCGCGCTTGGCATGCCCGCCGACGAAATCGTTGCCGGCTTCAAGGATCCCGGCCATCGACCAACGCTGGCAGCGCAGATGATCGAGCGCTATCCCAATGAGGTGGAAGCCCGCGTCCGCGCCGGTCATATCGGATACCTCGTGTTCGAGGCGACCGCCGAGGCCAAGCTGGTCCAGCCGACGTTCCTCACCCAGTTCCCGCTCGCGGTGTCGCCGCTCGCGCGCAAGAACGACAAGGATCCGGCGTTCTGCGATCGCTTCGAGCTGTTCGTGTGCGGCAAGGAGATCGCGAACGGCTTCTCCGAGCTCAACGATCCCGACGACCAGCGCTCGCGCTTCCTTGCTCAGCTCGTCGCCAAGGCGACCGGCGCGGCCGAGACGATGGATTACGACGAGGATTACTGCCGCGCACTCGAGATCGGTATGCCGCCCGCCGCTGGTGAGGGCATCGGCATCGATCGCCTTACGATGATGCTCACCGGCCAGGCATCGATTCGCGACGTGATCCTGTTCCCACTGATGCGACCGGAGTAATGCCGAACGTGGAAGCAGACGCCGACAGAATTCGCAAAGAGGTCCAGCGCCGGCGCACGCGCGGCTGGGCCGAGGTGATCATCGGCGCCGCGCTGATCGTCGTCGGTCTCTTGATCACGAAGCTCGCGCACGATCTGGTGCTGTATCTCGCGGTGTCGGCGCCGATCATCGTCGGCTTCATCACGCTGTTGCTCGGCGGCCTGCGCTTGCTTCGCGGCGACCGCGACCTCGCAAAGCCGACGCAGCAACCGGGCCAGATGCACGGCAGCCTGAACCTCGGGTTCGGCTTCAAGTCGTTCGTCGCGTGGCGCTACCTGATGGCGCGCGACCACCGCTTCTCCCGGATCGTGCTCACCGTGCTCGTCGGTGCAGCGTTCATCTTCACCATCGCTTACACCGCGCAGTCGACGCTGATCACGGTGCAGAACCCGCTCCACCTCGATCACGACGGCATGTTGACGCTCGCGACCGCGATCCTGATCGCGAAGGTCGCCGGCAGCGTCCTCATCTACTTCGCGCTGCTGATCGGCGCGCTCCGCTACGTGTTCTCGTTCTTCACGACCGTGCCGCTCGTCGGTGTCTGGATCGGTACGGGCGCGCTCGTCTGCGTGCTCGCCGTGATGAGCGGCTTCGAGACCGACCTGCGCGACAAGATCCTCGGCTCCAACGCCCACATCCGCGTCACCCGCGAGGAGGGCATGATGCCGGAGTGGGCGGAGGTGATGAAGCGGATCGCGAAGATCCCGCACGTCGAGGCGGTG
>DASUFX010000623.1:0-4983 GCA_036274355.1 Kofleriaceae bacterium
CGTCGCGGTTGAGGCCCTTGCCTTGTGCCGCACGCAGCATATCGACAGCACGCAGCGCGGCGCCGAGGTCGCGCGCGAGATCGGGATTGTCGCGCAGCGCCCACAGCACGCCCGCTTTCTCGGGCGAAAGATTGTCGATGAACGGAATCTGACGCTCGGTCTCCGTGTAGAAGACGTCGACGAAGACCTCTCCCCAGTTCGTTTGCAGCCGACAGTGTCCGTCGCGATCGCGACCAAACGGCGCGTACTGGGTGGCGAACCGATTCGCAGCATCGAACGCGTGGCCGTGCGCGATGTACGTCCCCGCGTGCTCGTAGGCGGCGCCGTCGACAAACATGAGCCGCGACGGATCGCGCGGATTGATCGCGCGGGCGACTGCGAGCTGCACCTTCGGCCACAACAGATCGGCGTCGTGGTTACCCGGAATGATGATGACGCGATGGTCACCGCTGTCGAGGAAGTGACCGAGGCCGCGGAAGACGTCAGGGTGCGCGGCGATCACGCGCTCGACAGCGCGCACGGCGAACGCTTGATCTGCGCCGAGCACCGCGCCCTTCGGCGGCTGCTTCGGATCGGCAAGCTTTGGCAGCGCGCCGAACGCGGTCGCGAGCTGCCAGAACTCGATGAAGTCACCATTGATGATGAGGTCGGTCGGGCCCTTCGCGCCTTCGCGCTCGAGGAACGGTCGCCACTCGGCATCGGCGTAGAAGTCTTCGATGAACGCGAGCTTCGGATCGGCGGTGCCGGGTCCGAGGTGCAGGTCGCTGACGACGACCTTGCGGCGCGCGCGTGGCTCGGCGTCCGTGATGATCGCGTGGTCCTCAGCGCGGCGGGCGAGCAGCGCATCGCAGAGTGCCGTGTCGTCGAGCTTCGCGAGCGGAAAGCGTGCCGCGATATCCGCCGCCGGCGCGGCCGGGCGCGATCGCGGACCACACGCGATAGCGAGCGCGAGCACGGCGAGCGAGCGCAACGACGCAAGTATGCCACTCGTCCGGTGGCGCATTCCGGCAAGTTGTAACCTGCTAGTGGTGCGTGCGCAGCTCTTCTTCGCCCAGGTGCCGCAGTCCGGGCGTCGCCGACTCCGCACCGGCGGCCGCTAGATCGGCGGCGCGTTCATCGGTGATGCCGAGTCCGTGCTGGAGCTCGTCGAGCCACTGGGCCTCGACGGGCGCGAACTCGTGATCGGATGTGATCGCGAGATACGACGCGACGTAAGCGACCTCGCGTCCACCTCGCGTCGGCAGCGCAGCGGCGAGCCGGCGAATCAGGGCGCGGCGCTCGTATGCGTCGAGCGGCAGAGGAGAGACGATTTCGATCGCCTCCGCGTCGACGCCGGCGAGGTCCCACAGGCAACCGGCGATCTCTTGCTCCACTTCGCGCTCGGCGATGTCTTGCGCGAAGTCGACATGGGTCGTCACGTAGACAATGCGCATGATCGTCCGCACATCCTCGGGCAGCAGACGATCGCTACCGAGAAGCTCTCGTAGGAAGTTGCGGTCGACGAAGAGGTGCATGAGCGATGTAGGAGCAAGTGACGTGCCGACGCGGCGCTTCCGCCGTGCTAGATCCCCTCTGTGCGCCGACGTTTCCTGATCGCGCTTGCGATCTACTCGCTAGCGCACCTCTACATCTGGTGGCGTCTCGTACTGCCGTTGCCGTCTCCTGCATGGCAGATCGCGACCGGAATCGTGGCCCTGTTCGCGCCCTCGTTTCCGATCAACATGCGGATCCGCCGGCGGCTGATGCGCGAGATGGCGCGGCCGTGGCTGCTCGTCAGTTTCATCTGGTTTGGCTGCATCATCTACTTGTTGCTCGGCGCGCTGGCGAGCCATCTCGCCGTCGCGTTCGGCGCGAACGCACGCGAAGCCGCCGAAATCGGTGCAGCAACATCACTCGCCGTCGTGGCTGCGGGACTTCTCAACGTTGCGCGTGGCCCGGTGATCAAGCGGGTCCGCGTGCCACTCGCGCGGCTGCCAGTCGTGTCGTACACGATCGCGCACCTTACCGACGTGCACGTCGGCCCGTTGATCGGGCGCCCGTTCATCCAGCGGCTGGTCGAGCGCGTCAATTCATTGCAGCCCGATCTGATCGTGATCACCGGTGACCTCATCGATGGGCCGTTGTCCGAGCTGCGCGATCACATAGAGCCGATGCGCGGGCTTCGCGCTCGCGACGGCGTGTTCGCGGTCACCGGCAACCACGAGTACTACTGGAACGTCGAGCCATGGCTCCAGCATCTCCGGACGCTCGGGATGCGCGTGCTGCGCAACGAGCACGTGACGATCGACGGCGCGTTCCAGCTCGCAGGTGTCGACGACGCCAGCTTCGGCGAGGATGTCGCGCGGGCGGTCGAGTCTCGCGATCCCGAGAAGCCGCTCGTGCTGCTCGCGCATCACCCACGCACGGTGGCGCGTGCGAAGGATGCGGGCGTCGATCTGCAATTGTCGGGTCACACACACGGCGGGCAGCTATTGCCGTGGGGTTGGCTCGCGCGGATCTGGGATCCGCGGGTCGCGGGGCTCGCGCGGTTCGGGCGGACCTGGCTGTATGTGAGCCATGGCACGGGTTTCTGGGGACCGCCGATGCGCGTCGGTACGCGCTGCGAGATCGCAGCGATCACGCTGGTTCCCGCGAGCGACTGACGGCTTTCGCTGTTTTCTCCGCCACGCGCCCGGCGCGACGGATACAGTGCGGGCCCATGAAGCAGATGGTTTGTCTTGTCGTCCTTCTCGGAGCCGCCGCGTGCGGAGGCGATAGCGGGTTGGGCGGCGGGCCGCCGACGCTCGGGACGACGCCGAAGGAATGGGAGTACGTAGCGATTCCTGGCGCGCAGTGCATGAATGGCACGCCGACCGGCATCGGCGTCAACCTCGGCACGAGCGGCGAAGTCGTCATGTACATGGAAGGTGGCGGCGCCTGCTTCAACGACGGAACCTGCGGCAACGTCGCGCATCCGTCGGGGTGGGGGCCCGATCAGTTCGGTTTCAACATCGGCCCGTACAACGTCGGCATCTTCGATCGCCTCGACGACAAGAATCCGTTCCGCGACGCGACGTTCGTCTTCGTTCCGTACTGCACTGGCGACGTCCACGCTGGCTCGAAGCCCGACGGCATCGACGGCCGCAAGTTCGTCGGTTACGCAAACGTTGGCCTGTATCTCGACTACCTGGTTCCGAAATCGCAGGACGTGCGCCGCGTGATTCTCGCTGGCTCGTCGGCGGGTGGTTTCGGCGCGCTCATGAACTTCGACCGCACGCAGACCGCGTGGGGCGACACGCCGGTCTACCTGCTCGACGACTCCGGTCCGCCGCTCGCCGACATGTTCCTGTCGCCGTGCCTACAGCAGATGTTTCGTGATGCATGGAACCTCGACGCCGCACTGCCGGCAAGCTGCACCGCGTGCCGACAAGCGGATGGCGGAGGCCTCTTGAACGCGCTCGGTTACCTCGCCGACGCGCATCCCGACAGCCGCATGGCGATCGTCACGAGCACGCGCGACGGTGTGATTCGCAGCTTCTACGGCTACGGCTATCCCGACTGTGTCCAAGGAGCGCAAGGCCTCCCGATGCCGGAGGACGTGTACGCCAGTGGCATCGCCGATCTCCGTGACCGCGCAGTCGCGAGCACGTCGAACTTCCGCGTCTACTCCAAAGATAGCGGCCAGCACGTCTGGCTGCTGTTCGGCGTCGATACGGTGTCGCCGCGGTCCGATGGAACGGGCGAGCACCTATCGCAGTGGCTTCACGACATGCTCGATCCAGATTCTGACTGGAAGAGCGTCGCGCCCTAACGCCGGCGCGCGCGAATCGCGAGCAGCACGAGCAAGACGAACGCGGCGAGCCCGGGCGTCCTGCGCTGCGCGTTGCAGCCACCGTCGTCGGTATTGCACGGAACGTGGCAGCGACAGGCTTGCTCACCGGGAGCGCGCGCACACGTGCCGGAGCTGCATTGATCATCGCGCATGCAGTCGCCATCGAGCGTACCCGGCTCCAGAGGCGCGAGTGCGCACACACCCGTGGTGTCGGTTGCGCGAAGAAAGTCGCACTCGAGGCCGAGCGCGCAGTCGTCGTCGGTCACGCAACCGGGTTTGCAGCTCGCCGCAGCGCCGCCGTTCGGCGTCCACGCCATCGCCGTCGCGACTGCATCGGCGATAAAGGCGCGGTGTGCGACGACATCGACGTTATCCGTGTACGTCTCGCAGCGCAGATCGCCTTGCGAGGTCACGCCGGCGATTTCCTCGCCGCTGCCGCGATCGATCAGCACCGGACCACCGCTGTCGCCGCTGCAGGTGATACTCGGCATCGGTGTGGTTCGAAACGTCGCGCCGTTCACGGCCGCGATGCCGCTCGTGCCCTGTCGGCGCACGCCGATGTCATTACCAGTCTCGTCGGTGCCGCCGTAGCCGACGGCGCGGACGGTTCGGCCGATGTCGCTGCCCGCAGTTTGTGTCGTCGCCAATGGCAGTGGCGCGATGCTGGGAGCTGTCGCGAGCACGAGGACTGCAATGTCATCGGTGGCGACGCCCTCCTGGTAGCTCGGATGAACGATCGAGAGTGCGACGTCGTGGAGCTCGCCGGTGCGCGCGACATCTGCGCCGACGAAGACGGCAATGCGGCGCGCGATCCGAGCACAATGTGCCGCAGTCAGCACGGCGTTCGGCGCGATCAACGTGCCCGTACAGCGCGCGTCGAGCTGCTCCGTGCATCCCACGGGCGCCGGGCCGATCGCGACGACTGCGTTGTCGTCGGGCGCTGGCGTGCCTGCGCGAATCGCCTGCGTGCCGGTGGCGAGCTCCGGCGCAGAGCTACAGCCAACTGCAAGCGTGACGATCAGCGCGTGGAGCCGCACTCAGATCGAGACTAGCACCCAGTGACCTTGTGAGCGCTCCACCCGCAGCATGACCTCGCGCGCGCCTTTGCCCTCGAAGTTCACCATCGCGCTCACGATGCGAGCATTGCGGTCGCGACCGTCCTCGACCTCGTT
>DASUFX010000624.1:0-8089 GCA_036274355.1 Kofleriaceae bacterium
CTCAAGCCGGAGCAGCTGCTCATCGACGCCTACGGCAACGTGAAGGTGTCCGACTTTGGCTTCACGCGGATCGTCGAGCGCGACCACGCGGTGATTCGCCAGATCTACGTCGGCATGGGCAACGTCGCGTACATGGCGCCGGAGCTCTACACCGATCCGACGGCGACCAGCCCGCAGACGGACATCTACGCGCTCGGCATCATCTTCTACGAGCTGCTGACGCGGAAGCTGCCGGGGCGCCGCTCGCCGATGCCGTCGCAGATCAACAGCGCGCTGCCGCATGGCATCGACGACATCTTCGACAAGATGACGCGCGATGCGCGCGAGGATCGTTACAACTCGATCGACGAGATCCTCGCCGATATCGACAAGCTCGAGGGGACCGAGAAGATCGTCGGCAAGCAGAACGTTGTTCTCGTCCAGGAGAGCCCGCTCGAGGCTGTGAAGTTCCGGCCGGGCGCCGAAGAGCCGGTCGCCGGTACGCCGGTCGGCGAAGGCGGCGACGACGACGACAAGAAGGGCGGCCACCGCCCGTACTCGTTCCAGCAGCGGCGCAAGAAGATCTAAGTGGTAGCGAAGCCGCCACTCGTCATGGCGTCGTGATCATCGCGGTTGGACTATCGCCGCCCTTGCCCTTGCCGCCGTGAATGCCCACGAGCACGAGCCCGGCGATGACCAGGCCAGTGGCCGCCAGCTTGGTGACGAGCTGCCAACCACGGAACTCCTCTTTCAGCCAATCAGGCCGCAGTTTGGTCAGGAGGTATGCGCCGATGAAAATGACCGCGTAACGAACGCCCAAGATCGAGTCGACGATAGCGGGATGAGCAAGACTGATCGCGTAGAAGACCAGGAACGAGCCCACCCCGGACATGAAGCGGTTCACGAAATACCAGAAGCGGTTACGCGGCTTCGCTTGGCCGGACTCGGAGAAGGTCTCGCGACGCCACGACGGTACAGCGAGCATTCCCATGGCAGCGACGAACGTGCCGATGGTGAACCAGACGTATCCACCAACGAAGTCGGTCCGATTGTAAACGAGCTTCTCCAGCACATTGACCAGCCCGAGCAAGCCGGAAGCGAGCAGCATCGGGGGAAGGAGTCTCCGCAAAGACAGCTTCTCGGAAAAGAACATGACGAACCCGCCGCTGGTCATCAGCGTGAATCCGAAGAGCTGGCCAAAGGACATCTGTTGGGCGAGCAGGAAGTAGCCGATTGCGGCGGTGGCAACCGGGGAGAAACCGCCCATCACCGCAAGCGACTCGGAAGCCTCACCATGCTTGAGAGCGGTGTAATAGAAGAAGACGGCGACGAGGTGCAGAACCCCGGCTACGAACGCGATGCCGATCAACGCGATGGGAGGCGACGTGTATCCGAACGGGATGAGAAGCAAACCGAACACGCTGATCGCGCCGAGCCAGAACGTGTAGCTGTAGAGATTGCGGGTGCCGGGACTTTTGAGCAGTACCTTGTCCCAGACGAGCGAAATGCCGATCAGTCCGTGAGCGACAATCGCGATCAGTACGCCGTTCTTGACGAGCTCGAACAAAACATCCTTTCACAGACGGCTACCTAACGACCAGATACGCCGAGCGAGCGCAGCTTCGCGGCGAGCTGGTCTGCTTCGTCGGCGTGGTTGTAGAGGTGCGCCGAGATCCGCACGAGCGGGCCGTCGCGCCAGTCGACGATCGGAATCTCCCAGCCCTCGGCGAGCAGCTGCTTCTCGAGCGCGAGTGGCTTGGTGTTTGCCGGCAGCGTGATCGGTACGGCGGCCATCGTGCCGAGCACGTCGTCGCTGCACAGCTCGCTTGCGCCGAGCGCGGCGATGAGGCGCTTCCGCATTTCGATCACGAGCGCGTGGTTGCGCGCGATCACGTGCGCCCAGCCGTTCGCGAGCCCAGCAATCGTCGTGATCGCGGTCGGCACGCTCAGGTGTGGCGTCGGATCATGCGTACCCATCCAGTCGAGCTCGGCGTGGAAGCGATTCGTCGGTCCGTATTCGGGAGTCGCACCGTGCGACGTGACAACGGGCGTCAGTGTCGGCGCGGCGGCGGACGCGGCGAGAAAGCCCGTGCCTTTCGGCGCACACACCCACTTGTGATTGTTACCGGCGTACCAGGTGACGCCCGCGTCGAAGAGCGCGCCGACGTCGAGCCCGATCTGGCCCGGCGCGTGCGCGCCATCGATGATGATGGGAATCCCGCGCGCGGCGAGCGCCGCGACGAGCGGGTCGACCGGCAGCTGGAGCGCGGTCGGGCTCGTGATGTGATCGAGGAGCGCGAGCTTCGTGCGCGGCGTGAGCGCGCCCGTGAAAGCAGCGACGAATGCATCGGGATCGAAGGGCAGGGCGATCGGTACGACGACGACGCGCGCACCGTTGGCCGCCGCAATTCGATCGAGCTGGTTCTTCGCCGCGCGATACGTGTGACTCGTCGTGATCAGCTCGTCGCCCGCTGCGATGCGCGACGACGCGAGTGCGATCGCGATTCCGGTCGTCGCGTTCGGCATGAACGCGAGCCGCTCACTGGGCGCACGTAGGAACGTGGCGAGCACATCGCGCGCACGGTCGAGCTCGGTCTGCCAGTGCAGCACGAGGAATTGCATCGGCGCGGCTTCGAGGCGATCGCGCCAGGCGTCGGCGGCGTCGATCGTTTCGCGCAAACAGCCGCCGTACGAGCCGTGGTTCAGATGCTTCACGGCGGGCGACAGTGCCCAGCGGTCGAGCGGCGTGTGCGGCATCGCGAGCTTCACAGCGCGAGCATATGTCACTCCAGGACCTTCTCGATCTCATCCGCTATCTGTCGCTCCTCGGGATCCTTCGCGGCGATTTCTTCCACCTCGAGTGTGATGAAGGTCCGGAACGCCCACCAGGCGAGGTTGAACCACGGCGGTAGCGGCAGTTGCTCGGTCCTCGCGACCTGAACGGCACCAGCACCGAGCAGGCCGAGCGTGATGAGCGTGCCGAGATCGACGCTGCCCTCGCTCGCGCGGCGGACGTCGCGATCGATGTCCTGAAGCGCCCGTGCGAGCTTGCGCGCGACCTCCGAGAGCGCAGGCACGGTTTCGGGCGTGGGTGGTGTCGCACCACGAGCCACCACTGGTGCTTCGAGCGTACGCGCGGCGGTTTCGACGAGCGTTTGCGCCGTCGTGGAGCGTGCGTGCTGCACGAGCAGACTGCCGGTGTAGGGCCGCGCTTCGACGCGATAGACGCCGGGAACGGCCGCGAGCGTCTCGGCCAGCCGCTCGCAACGCGCAGTGTCTTTGCGAAGCGCTTTCGCGAGCAGGCGGGTTCGCCCGGGGACCTCGTGGACGATCTGGACCCAGCTCATGCGTGCGCTCTCTCCCGCCGGCCAATGCGGCGCTGCGCACCGTCACGGGCGCGCGCATGTGCTTCGGCCAAGAAGTCAGAGAAGTTTTCGCGGGCGCGTGCCGCGCGGAACGTGACGGCATCGACGAGTCGATAGCAGCCGCTCGCGATCTCCATCACCACGGGACGCAGCCGAGGAACGATCGCGGCACCGCTCGCGCCGGTGGCAACTCCGAGCAAGTACGACGGAAGGTGGAATCTCATGAGCTCTCCTTTGCGACGCGAACGATTTTGTAGTCAGCGCTTCGGCGCCAACCGAGGTACAGCGGGACGCCGAAGCCAAGTGCGAACGATGCGAGACCGATCGCTGGCGCGCCACTGATCCGCAGCAGCGAGCGAGCGGGTGTGCTCGCGACTGCCGCGAGGTGAAGCGCAGCCGAACCACCGACGAGGGCGCCGAATTGCACACCGCGCGCATGGTCGCTCGATCGTCTCGCGGTCGCGTAGCCGAACTGCGTCGCGCCGATCGCTGCAAACGCGGCAAGCGGACCGCCCGCGATCGCGGCAGCTCCCGATGAGGCCGCGAGCAGTGCACCGTCACGCGCGATGCGTCGCCAGTCGGAGCGATCGAGGATCGGCATGGTCGGCGGCAGTGGCGCACGCTCGAGCAAGCGACCGCGCGTCGGTTCGAGCGCGAGCGCAAGTCCGGGGAACGTGTCGGTGAGGAGATTGATCCAGAGTAGGCCGAGCGAGCCGATCAAGCGCTGGCCGAGTACGGCGGCGCCGAACGCGAGCAGGATCTCGCCGAGATTGCCGGCGGCTTGAAAGCCGATCGAACGGCGCAGGTTATCCTGCACGGCGCGACCTTCC
The DNA here is from genome assembly GCA_036274355.1 of Kofleriaceae bacterium. Lineage (GTDB taxonomy): Bacteria > Myxococcota_A > Polyangia > Haliangiales > Haliangiaceae > JABFXX01. The sequence continues at coordinate 4,175 of DASUFX010000624.1, forward strand.
GCGATCGCCTCGAGAACCGAGCGCAGATCGGGGTGCCGGAGCACGATGTCTGCGGTCTGGCGCGCAAGATCAGTCGACTCGGCGCCGACCGCGACGCCGACATCCGCGGCCCGCAGCGCCGGCGCATCGTTGATGCCATCACCGAGCATCGCGACGACGTGGCCACTCTCGCGGAGTGCTTCGACGACCGTGACCTTCTGCGCCGGGGTGACGCGTGCGACGACAGCGAGCCGCTCGAGCCGGTCGCGCGCGTCTGGAGCAGTGAGCAACGCGTCGAGCTCGTGGCCTTCGACGATGTCGCCGCGGAGCTCTGCTTCTTCGGCGATCGCGCGTGCGGTCGCGCGCTGATCGCCCGTCAGGACGACCGTGCGAATGCCGGCGCGTTCGGCGGCATGGAGTGCCTCGACCGAGCCGCGGCGGAGTGGGTCGCGCATCGCGACGAAACCGAGGAACTGCCACGAGCCCGCGTCGCAGCGCGCGTCTCGCGTTATCTGCTGATAACCGACGGCGAGCACGCGGAGGCCTCGCGCTGCCAGCGCGTAGTTCTCGGCGAGCAGCTCGCGCGCCACCTCGTCGTCGACGGCGCACAACGGCACGACCTGCTCGGGTGCGCCCTTGATGAACGCGACACCACGGGCGTGCTCGCTGACGACGTAGTGCTTGCCGTCGCCGCGCTCGATCAGGCGAACGCGCTCCCAGTACGTACGCACCGACGACGGATCGATGCCGATCTTGCGGGCGGCTTCGACGAGCGCGCGCTCGGTCGCACTGCCGTCGAGCTCGAGCGTGCCGCAGTGGTTGCGTTGATACTCGATGTCACTGTTCAGCACGCACGCGACGAGCAGCGCTGTGATCGAGCCGACCGCCATGTGGTTCGCGACTAGTGTCGAGCTCGCGATCCGGCGGATGCGCGATCCGTCGAGCAGCGAGATCCACTCGAGCCGCATCCGGTTCTCGGTCAGCGTCCCGGTCTTGTCAGTACACGCAACGGTGATCGCACCGAGTGTTTCGGCAGTTGCCAGCCGGCGGACGACGATGCCGCGTGAACGCAGCCGCGCCATCGCGCGCACGAGCGCGGCCGTCGTGGTCACCGGGAGGCCTTCTGGAATCGCCGCGACGCCGAGAGCGACCGTGTCGCGCACGACCTCGAGCGGGTTACGCCGGTGCGCAAGCCCGGCGAGAGCGGTGGCGCCTGCAGCCGCGAGGCCGGCCCACGACAGACGCACGCCCAAGGCGTTGAGGCGCGCCTGGAGTCGTCCCTTCGGCGCGCGCGATTGGGCGGTGAGTCGTTGCACGCTCGCGATCTCGGTCGCTGGCCCGGTCGCGACGACGACTGCGCGCGCGTGGCCCGACGCGATCGTGGTGCCGCGATAGAGCATCGAGCGGCGTTCGGCCAGCATCGTGGAGCGGGCGACGGCCTTGGCGTCCTTCGCAACGGGCTCGCTCTCGCCGGTGAGCGATGCTTCGTCGACGGTAAGCCGCTCGGCGTCGACGACGCGTGCGTCCGCGACCAGCATGTCGCCCGCGCGCACGACGAGCAGATCACCTGGCACCAGATCGGCTGCCGGTACCGTAGTGATGGAGCCATCGCGAATCACATCGGCGGTGCCGAGCTCGGTCGCACGCCACGATTCGAGCAAGCTTTCGCTCGTGCGTTCGACGCGGTATCCGATCGTCGTGTTGAGTGCGATCACCGTGACGATCGCGCCAGCTTCGAGCACGTCGCCGAGCAGAAGCGAGATCAGCGTCGAGCCGAGCAGCATCGCAGTGGGCGCGTTCTGGAGCTGCGACGCGAGTAGCGCGAGGCGTGACTTCACTTCCTCGTCGGCAATGACGTTGGGGCCGAAACGGTCCAGGCGTTCGTGTGCAGCGCGCGCAGAGAGTCCATCGCGGCAGCTCGTCGCGAGGCGACGGCATACGTCGTCGCTATCCTCGGCGTGCCAGTCGACTGCGAGCTGCAGCCCAGCTCGCTTCACGGTGCGGTGCCGCGTGGTATGTGCCAGGTGTTCGAGCTCGTCGACGATCGGCGCATCGGCCGCGTACTCGATCAGGACGCGCGCCGAATGCGGGTTCGCTTCCGCGCGGATGACACCGGGCTGCGCGTTTGCGGAACACTCGATGCGAGCGGCAAGCTCGCGATCGCCGAGCAGACTCGGAATCTCGAGGCGTACCCGGTGCGAACATCGCGCGTGGCGCGCGAGTGTCGCCGCAATTTCCGGCTGGTCCGCGAGGATCAGCACGTCACGGATTGGTGGTTGCTGCTGCGGGTTGTTCGCCGCGGGCTGCGGCAACGATCGCACGCGCTCGCTCGCGCACCGTATGGGGCACGCGATCGATCAGCGCTCGGGACTTCTCGCGCAAGGACTCCCGATCCGAACGCCGACGCAGAAGCGTGTCGGCGGCAGCGCCAAGCAGAACGCCAGCGGCGAGCTCTGGCCCGGCGAGAAGGCCGATGCCGCCGAGGCCGATCAGCGTCGCGATCGGATGCTTGCGCGCGAATGAGCCGAGCTTTCCCGTGCTCGCGCTCGTAGCAGTTGTTTGTTCTTCCTGCATGACGAGCAAGCGGTGCATCGCACGTACCCGCGCGCTCGCGACTTCGTCGTAGCTCCGATTCCTGCGGCTAGCGAAGCGCGGCCGCGAGCGTCAGCAAATGTTTCGGATGATGCGCGTCGGCCCATTCCGGAGGACCAGGCTGCGTCGCCGCCAGTACGCGATCGATCCACGCACGCGGGATCGCGGTGACGCCGTCGCGCGCGCCGAGCAGCGCACCGACGATCGCCGCGTTCGTATCCGCGTCGCCGCCGCGGCTCGCGACATCGACGAGCGCATCGCGCCAGCTCGGCGTATGGACGAGATGCCAGAACGCGAGCCGGAACGCGACGCGCACGAAACCCGCCATCCGTCGTAGGTCGAGGTCGACGCGGTACACGCGTGGGTTGTCGGCAACTGCTGCCTCGAGATCTCGCTGCAGATCCTCGACCGCGGCGTCGACGAGCGCGAGGTCATCGCGATCGTCGTCCCACAGCTCGCGTAGCTTGTCGGCGGCGATCGGGATCGCGGCGCGTGCGGCATCTAGTTGAGCGCCCGGATTCGGTGCGGGCGTCGTGAGCCCGGCGCCGATCGCCGCGTTGAACGCCGCGCACGCGATCGCACAGCGCGGGTCGGCGTGCGTGATGAGGGAGTCGGTGAGCGACGCCTCGACGAGGTCACCGAGCCGGGCTTGCTTGACGGCGTCCGCGAAGAACACGCCGATCGGTGCGCAGCGCATCAGCGAGCCGTTGCCGGCCGCGCGCCGTCCGCTGTGGTGCCACACCTTGCGGCCGGCGCTGCCGACGCTCTCGCCATTCTCGATCGCGCGCAGTGCCGCCCCGGTCTGGTTCCCGACATCGAACGCGTGCTGATACCAGGCGACGTAGCGGGTTGCGATGTCGAGCATGTCGAGCGCGCGCTTCTCGGTCAGGCTCCGCGCGATGCAGATCGCCATCTGCGTGTCGTCGGTGACCTGACCTGCTTTGAGGTCAAACGGTCCGCCGCCCACGACGTCGGTGGCAGGCCCAATGGCGAGCGTCGGGTAGTCCGGTTGTTCGATGTTATCGAACTCGTAGGTGGTGCCGAGCGCGTCGCCGACGGCCATGCCCAGAAGTGGGCCAACGCCCGGAATATCGATCCAATTCTCGGGCGAAACGCCGTTCATGGTGTTCATGTTACACTATGAAAGCCGGCGGGCAAGGAGATCCCGAGATCTCTCCCAAGAGGGCAGTTTTCTTGGACGATCCAGATCCCTCGGTGAGATTGGCCGGGTGAGCGACTCTGCCGCGCGTGCGCGCCTCGACCGCTGGAAGCAGTCCCTTCTCGACCCAAACGAGCGTCTGTTGGACCTCGGGGACGAGGGCATTCCAATCACCATGGACCCCG
>DASUFX010000625.1:0-2035 GCA_036274355.1 Kofleriaceae bacterium
AAGGGCCCACCGCTATCGCGCGACCAGGTCGCGCTCGCACCGATCGTCAAGCACGTCGTCGACACCCTGCATGCGCGCGCAACCGAAGTCGGCGGCACGCTCACGACCGAGGTCGCCGACGACGTGAAGCTACGCGGCGACGAGGACGCGATCGAACGCGTTGTTCTCAATCTTGCGGACAACGCGCTTCGCTATGGCGGGAAGGACGTGCGCGTGTCGATCGCGGCGCGCAAGGAAGGCGACATCGTCTTCGTCAGCGTGAGCGACACCGGCCCCGGCATCCCCGAAGAACATCGCGCGAAGATTTTCGATCGCTTCCATCGCGGCAACACGACGCAAGAAGGCAGCGGCCTCGGCCTCGCGATCGCGCGCGAGCTAGCCATCGCGATGGGCGGCACGCTGACGCTCAGCGGTGCGTCGAGGTTCACGCTGGAGCTACCGGCATGACGCGCGTCCTACTCGCCCTCATGGTGGTTGCGTGTCATCACGAGCCGCCTCACGTCAGCGTCGGCGTGGCGGCATCGCTGCGCTATGCAATGCCGGACGTTGTCGCGGCGTACGAAAAGAAGTCGGGTGTGACGATCGACGTCACGTACGGCGCCTCGGATGCCATCGGCGATCAGCTCGCGCATGGTGCCGCGCTCGATGCACTCGTGGTCGCAGACGCCGTCGCGCTCGACAGGCAGATCGCCGCGCGCACGATCGACGAGAGTAGTCGGCGCGAGGTCGCGACGAACGCGATCGTTCTGATCGGCCCGCCTGGCTCGACGCCGACGTTCGCCACGCTGGCGACGCTGCACGTAGGTACGAAGATCGCGATCGGTGATCCAGCGACGGTGCCGGTCGGACGCTATGCGAAGCAGTATCTCGAGTCGCTCGGCGAGTGGAGTACGCTCGAACCTCAGCTGATCTATGGCGGCGACGTCGCCGGTGTCCTCGCCCTCGCGAAGCAGGGCCGCGCACGGCTTGCGGTCGTGTACCGTACCGATGCGCGTGCGGCAGCGCCTCTCGTCGTCCTCGATGATCCACCAGATGCACCGAAGGCGAGCGTCGTGGCCGGGATTGCGACACACTCTAAGCATGCGGCGGCTGCACGCGCGTTTACCGAGTTCTTGGCCTCGCCAGAGGGGCACGAGATCTTGGCGCGTTACGGGTTCGGGCCGCCTCGCAGCTAGCGCGCTCGCGCTCGCGCTACTCGGCTGTCACCACGCGCCTGCGCAACCCGCTGCGTCACCGCCCGCGCCGCCACCGGCAATGCCGCGACCCGCGGAGGACCAGTCGCCGACGCAGCCGGCGTGGCTCGGCCTCCGGTTCGTTCCGGGCACGACACGCGTGCAGCAAGTGATCGACAACAGCCCGGCTGCCGGCGCCAAGTTCGAAGCCGGCGACGAGATCGCGTCGCTCGATGGCGTCGCGGTGCACACGTCGCAGGAGATCGTGAAGACGGTGACCGAGTCGCGACCCGGCACGAACATGACGGTCGCGCTCACGCGCCGCGGCGCACCGCTGACGATCACGGTGCAGCTCGCGAAGCGACCGACCGAGGACAAGCTGATCAGCGACACGCTGCTGAACAAGCCGGCGCCGGCATTCACCGCGGCTGCGCTCGACGGCAAATCGCTCGCGCTCGCGGACCTGCGCGGGCACGTCGTCCTCATCGATTTCTGGGCGACGTGGTGCGGACCGTGCGAGACGCAGATCGAGCATCTCAAGCAGTGGCACAGCACGTACGCCCCGCGCGGGCTCCAGATCGTCGCGCTGTCCGACGAAGAGTCGGACGTCGTGCGCAAGTACGTCGCGGAGGAACACCTCACCTATCAGGTCGGGCTCGATCAGGACGATCACATTCGCGGCACGTACCTCGTGCAAGCGATGCCGACCACGGTGGTGATCGACAAGGCGGGCGTCGTGCGCTACGTCAGCGTCGGCACCGTAGCGCCGGCCGAGATCGAAGCCGTGATCAAGAAGCTGCTGAAGTGATCACGGCCAGCTGACGCCGCGCAGATCGACGAGCTCCGATTTATCGCCGATGACG
>DASUFX010000626.1:0-3545 GCA_036274355.1 Kofleriaceae bacterium
TTGAAGCCTTGCGTCTCGTACTTCCTGTACTTCTGCGGGACGTGGATCCAGCCTTGCTCGGTCAGGCCCTTGAAGTCCACGGTCTGCTTGCCGTTTCGAAGCATCTGATCGAGCACGTCCTCGACGGCGTCCGTGCACACGGGCAGCTTCATGCGCCGCGCGAGCTCGACGAAGATCTCCTCGTCGGACTTGCACTCGCCGATGCGGACGGTCTGCTGGTTGCTCATGACGACGTTGCCCGCGATCGTCGGCAGCGCGCAGATCTGGTTGATCTCGGGCCATGACGCGGCCGGCAGCACGATGTCCGCGAGCTCGGCCGTCGGCGTCATGAACAGATCGGCACAGACCATGAAGTCGAGCTTCATGAGCGCCTTGTAGACGAGGTTCGTGTTCGCATACGTCGTCAACGTGTTGTTGCCGAACACGAGGAACGCGCGCACGCGATACGGCTCGCCGTAGTACATCGCGTCGATCAGCGACGGAATGTGGCACGCGGGCAGATCGGCGCCCTCGGAGGAGGACAGCATCTTGTACTTGTCGTAGCCGAGCCGCTTCTTCTCGACCTCGGGGTCGAGATTCTCGATGAGGCTCGGGAAGCGGCCGGCACCCTTCATGCCGAAGATCCAGCCGCCGGGCACGTCGATGTTGCCCGTGATGGCCGGGATCATCGACAGCGCGCGGATCGTCTGAATGCACTTCGGCGTGTGCTCGATCGCACAGCCCCACTCGAGCATCGCGGGCTTCACGGTAGCGAAGAGACGCGCAGCCGCCCGAATCTTGTCGGCGGGCACCCAGGTGATCGGCGCCGCCCACTCCGGCGTGTATTTGTGAACGTGCTCGGCGAGCTCCTTGAAGCCGTGCGTGTACTTCTCGCAGAACTCGTGATCGTAGAGGTCTTCCTCGATGATCACGTTCAAGAACGCGAGCCCGAGCGCGTCGTCGGTACCCGGGCGAATCTGCAGCCAGAGCTCGGACTTCTTCGCGACGACCGTCTCGCGCGGGTCGATGGTGATCATGCGCGGCTTGTGCAGCAGCGCCTCGCGGACGTTGAAACGCGTCTCGCCATCGGGGCCCGAGTGAGGCGGATTGTGGCCCCAGTACATGACCATGGCCGGCGGCGTGCCGCCCGTAAAGTCGCAGACGGGCAAGTCGCCCATCGTTTGAATACAGGTGTTCACGCGCGGGTGGAAGCACTGCGCGAAACCCGGCTCACACCAGTTCGGCGTGCCGAGCGCGTTACCGAAGCGCGATACCCAGCGGATGTGATGGCGGCCCGTCCCAGTGCCCATCGCGATCGACTCGGGCCCGCTCTCGGCGCGAATCTTGAGGACCTTCTCGGTGATCTCGTCGAGCGCCTCGTCCCACGAGATGCGCTGCCAGTTGCCGGAACCCTTCGGTCCGATGCGCCGCTGCGGATACTTCAGCCGATCGGGGTGATAGACGAGCTGCGTCGTCGCCGCGCCGATCGGACACAGATAGCCGTGATTCAAGGGGCCTTCGGGGTCGCCCTCGACCTTCGTGAGCTTGCCGTTCTCGACGTGCATCAGCGTGCTGCAGCCGCCGTGACAACTGCGGCACACGCTTTTCAGAACCTTGACGTTCCCCGGGACCTCTTGCTCTACAGCGCTCACGTTCGTTCCCCCGAACACACCGTATGCCTCGACCCGGTCGAGCTTAGCAGAAGCTCGCAGACGCGGCGATTTACGCCAAGTTTGTTGCGAAAACGGCAGGTTCGCTGGCACCGTCGCGAGGCGCTGACCCGCGCGCGACATAAGACCCGACTCGCCAGCTGCTAGTTGGCGAGCCGTTCGTACGGCGCGCGAGCGTGGACGACGCGCCCGCCGATCAAGGTGAGCACGGGCTTCATTTCCTTGAGCTGCTCGTCGGGAATCGTCAGGTACGGTCGATCGAGAACGACGAGATCCGCGAGCTTGCCCGGCTCGATCGATCCCAGGCGATCCTCCTCGAAGTTGTACCACGCATTGCCGGCCGTGTAGAGCCGCAAGGCATCCTGGCGCGAGATCTGCTCATTCGGGATGATCACGTCGCCGCCGGCGTCCTTGCCCGTGACCATGTAATAGAGGGCCAACCACGGGTTCAACGCGCCGACGACGCCCGAGTCCGTGCCGGCGCCCATCTTGATGCCGCTTGCGAGCAATGTGCGAAACGGCGGCCCCGCGTTCCAGCTCGAGTACTGATTGCGGATGTAGTCGTGATCCTGCACGCGCACACCGACGCCGATCGCCTTGAGCCGCGCGATCTGCGCCGGCGTGATCTCGAACACGTGCTCGAGGCTCCAGCGCAGCTCGGCCAGTGGAGTCTTCGCGGCGACGCGCTCCATGATCTTGATGTAGCGCTCGATCTCGTCCTCGCGGATCGTGTGCTGCGACAGCGGCCAGCCGGCATCGGCGAGCCGTTGATAGACCTGGTAGACCTCGTCGTCGGACGCGCCCGCTCGAATGACTTGCTCGCCGAATCGCACGACCTTGTACATGTCGTCGCCAAGCCCGACCGTCGTGTTCGCGATGCGCGCGGTCGCCGAATGGATGTCGTTCTGGTCGCGGATGTCGCGGTGGTCGTACTGAATGCGCAAGCGCAGCGGCAGCTCGCCCGACCGCCACAGCTGCTCTGCAATATGCAGGTTCGGGCGCTCCTCCGGCACGAGGTGCGCGCCGACGAAGTCGCAACACGCGTGATCGACGACGGTCGTGAGACCGAGCGACATCGCATACGTCATGTAATCGGCGAACCGTCGCCTCATGCGCGCCTCGTTCGTCGAACGCAGGACGTGAGTGAGCCCCGCGCCGTCGGGAGCGACGTCGCCCGCGTCGGACGTCGCGATGCTCGCCGCCGCGAGCACGCGCCGGCCTTCGTCATTGACGATGCCGCGTGTCGAGTAACCGACTTGCATGTAAACGGGGTGATCGGCGACCGCGGCCGTGAGCTCCTCGCGCGTCGGCAGGCGCTTTTCGGCGAACTGTCGCGGCGTGAAGCCGCCGATCGCGACGATCCACTCGCCGGGCTCGGCTTTTTTCGCCGCGGCCGCGAGCGCTGCTTTTAGCTCGGCGATCGAGCGCGCCGCTTCGAGGCCTTCGATGAACGGACCCGGCGCCTGCGCCGTGCGCACGAAGTGCGTGTGCCCGTCGATCAAACCGGGGATCGCGGTGCGGCCGCCGAGGTCGACGACCTGCACGCACGGTTCGTTGCGCGCGACGGCCTGTCCCACGGTCAGAAATCGACCGTCGCGTATTCGGACGGTGCTCACGGTTCGGTCCGCTGCATCCATCGTGAGAATTGTGCCGTTCGTGAGAACCCAGTCCCGGCCACCGGGGCAGGAGCTCGCCGCTTGACCCCAAGCCGGCGACCCACAACCGAGAAGTGCGCAACACGTGACGACTGCGCGCCACGGAAAGTGGCGCAACGAAAACGCTCGTGCCCGTTCAAGAAGATGCATGCGTATCTCCCGTTTTTGGCGTCCGCCTTACGATCTTCGGTCGAAACCGGTAACCTACGGAGCCCGAAATACCTCGCGGAAGCGCGACAAC
>DASUFX010000627.1:0-8231 GCA_036274355.1 Kofleriaceae bacterium
AGTCGAGGTCGAGCGCGACCTGCTGGACCAAGAGCCCGTCGATCGCGCCGCCGAGCGCGGCGAAGTCCGCGAACGCCTTCTCGATCGCCGCGGCGCCGCCCGCGCGCGCGAGCTTGTCGACGAGCATCGTGTCGAGCTTCGCGTGCTGCGCCTCCTCCATCCAGTGATGCTTGAGGAGGTTCGCGAACTGCTGATCGAGCTCTTGGTCGTTCTTCACGCTGTCGATGTAGTGCGCCTGCGTCATCCACTCGAGGTGGAGCGTGAGCAGCGCGACGCCGAGCCGCGAGTGCGAGAGCACGACCTTCGCGACGTCAGCCGCCGGACCGATCACGCCGCACGGGGTGTGGAAGCCCTTCGTGAACTCTTCCGCGAAGCGCTGGAACAGGTGGATGTGCTTTGCCTCTTCTTCCGCGAACGTCATCAACGCGCGGACCTCGTTGATGCTGCCGCCGCCGAGCATCGCGCTCCGCGCTTCATCGGTGACGAACGGGAGGATGTACTCCTCGACGAACGCGAACAGGTGGAGGTAGCTGTTGCCGCGGATCTGGTTGAGCAGCAGTTTTTCGCGTGCACTGAACGTCTTGAAGCCGTTCACCTGCGCGAGCGACTCCGGGAGGAACGGCTTCGAAAAGTCGAGGCGCTTATCCCCGCCAATCAGATCGTTCACCTGCCAGTTCACCTTCACCGAATCTTCGAGTGCGCCTTCGTAGCTGTAGTTGTGCGTGAGCATGCCGTTCCCCTTTGGTCGAGAGCACGCTACCGCGAGGACTGGCTCACGCCTAGGGCTCGGGCGACCTAGAATGTCATTGCCGGGTGTACATGCCGGTCACCGTCGCCTTCGCCGTCATGTGCTGCGTGATCAGCGGGACCGCCTGCGCGCGACTCGTCGCCATCGACGTGCCGGGCAGCGTCGCAACATCGACGCCGTAGACGGCGAACTCGTAGTTGTGCGCGCCTCCGCCTTGCGGAGGGCACGGCCCTGCGTAGCCGCGAATCGCTGCCGTGTATGAAGTCGTCTGGTGCGCACCAGTGACATCGGTCGGCGCGTACACCTTCTCGACGTCAGCGGGTAGGCCGGTCAGGTTCCCCGGGATGTCGTAGATCACCCAGTGCACGAGATTGTTGTTCGACTTGTCGGTGAGCACGACCGCGAAGCTCATCGCGCTCATGTTGTTGCCGGTCCAGTCGAGCTGTGGCGACGTGTCCTGATCGTCGCAGGTGTTCACCGCCATCATCGCGGCGCCCTCGGTGACCGTGGGGCTCGTCACCGCGAACGCCGCGCCCGCAGGGCTGTCGATCGCGGCGTCCGCGGAGCCGGATCCATTCGTGTCGCCAGTCGCTGCGTCGGACTGCGCTTGCGAGTCGTCACCGCCACCACCACCACCACAACCCGCGAGAACCATTGCAATGAGAGATAAGCGCTTCACGGAACGGAGCTTAGGCCTGTCAGCACCCGGCTGACCACTAATTTGGCTTTGTGGTGATGTAGCAGAATGCTACATTTCGATCACCATGAGTAACGGCGTTCCGGTTCGCCTGAGCGAGAAGCTTGCCGTGCGTGCACGCGCTGTCGCCGAGATGCAGGACCGCTCGCTGACAGAGCAGGTCGAGCACTGGGCGCTGCTCGGTCAGGTCGTCGAAGAGGCGATCATGTCTGCAACAGTGCAGCGTCTCAAGGTACGCAGCCACGACGAGGCGCTCGGCGATCGCCTCGCGTTTGCGAAGACGCCAGAGGGCCAGAGCAAGGCGGCGAAGCTGATCCACGAGCGCAATCCGATCCGGCACGACATCAACGGTACCGGCACGATTCGTGTGCTGCGTAACGGTCAAAAGCGCACGAAAAAGCGATGACACCACAGCTCGTCCTGCTTGCGGGTCCGAACGGGGCCGGCAAGTCGACGTTCTATGACGTCTTCCTCGCCAATTCCCCGCTGCCGTTTCTCAATGCCGACCTCTTTGCTGCGGAGACCGGTATCGAGTCGCTCGAGGCTGCGCGCATCCTCGATGCAACGCGCGATCGCATGATCGAAGATGGTCTCGGTTTCATCACCGAGACCGTGTTCTCTGATCCAGGCGGGCACAAGCTCGGGATGCTAAAGCGCGCCGTCGACGCGGGCTACGACGTGACACTGATCTACATCGGCGTAGTAAGCGCAGACCTCTTACCGCGCCGCGTGGATCAGCGCATCGCGGGTGGCGGTCACGACGTTCCCCGGGATCGCATCGTGTCGCGTTTCGAGCGGTCGCTCGCGAACTTGCGCACTGCGATCGCGTTCGTGCCGACCGTCGAGCTCTACGACAACAGCTCCAGCGAAACTCCATACCAACACGTCGCGACGTTCAAGAACGGCGTTCTTCAAGAACGCATGTCGGGGCGGTTGCCCAACTGGGCGCGAGGCATCGTTCCGTCGGCGCGCTCGAAGAAATAGGGTTCGTGCACGCTTCTGCGCAACGCAACGATGGCTCGGCCGCGTTCTGCGTTGGCAGATGGATCTGCCGGCAAGCGCATTCGAATTCAGCATCTGCGGCGGCTGGGGGTGTAGCCGGTGACTCTCGGTAATTCGCCGAAATCGCGTCTGCGTCCGAGTGGCACGAGCGATGCCATGGGGGACGCGCATCATGACGCGCTCTCTCTTCGCATGTGTTGGTCTCTCGCTCCTCGGTTCGATGATCGGCTGCGCCGACTCGGGCTCATCTGAAGATTGCTTGCCCGGCGATGCCGAATGCGCCGCGCCGCTCGGCGACGGCAAGGCCGACGGCTTCGACGGCAAGAACGATCCGGAAGTGATGGCGCAGCATCTCGAGTACCACCTCGATCAGCTGCCGAAGAAAGGCTGGCGCGACAAGCCGGTGTGGAAGGACAGCTATCCCGAGGCGGTTGGCCGCGCGGAGACGGTGTGGGCCGACACGTACTGGCCAGCATCGGAAGGCTCGCACAACGCACGCTGGCAAGGCGCGAGCGAGAAGTCGCCGCTCGAGAAGTACGACGCGGCGTTCAACAACGCGCCCGGTTGCGCGACGCAGCCGGAGATGTACGGCGCGGGCGCGAAGGCCGCTTGGGACACGTACAACAACTGCGCGGGTCCGGCTGCGAAGTGGCAGACCGAGAACTACGAGAGCATCGGCCTCATGCACAACGGCATCGACGACGATGGCGACGGCCGCACCGACGAGTACGGTAGCGACGGCATCGATGGCGTGCAGGGCTGGTGGGGCAGCTGCCATGCGTGGACCCCGGCATCGCAGCTCATTCCCGAGCCGCAGAAGGCAGTCACGATCAATGGCGTGCGCTTCGACGTCGGCGATATCAAGGCGCTGATCCAGAACGCGTTCGACTACACCGAGGCCGTCATGCTCGGTGGTCGCTGCAACGCGAAGACGATCACGCACGACGTCAACGGCTCGGCGAACGACGAGTGCTCGGACGTCAACCCGGGCGCGCTGCACGTCGTGATGACGAACTTCCTCGGCATCAACCAGCTCGCGCTGGTCGAGGACCGCACGGCGAACTACGAAGTGTGGAACCAGCCGGTCGTCGGCTACGAGATCACGAAGCAGGACGAAGTGACGCCCACGGTCGCGATGCAGTGCGTCGGCGGAACCGGTGACACGTACACGTACAACACGAACGCGAAGAAACTGTACGAAGTTCGGATGACCGTCAGCTACGTCGGCGAGAGCGGCGCGGGCAACACGCCGATCGGCTATCGCAACAATGTCTCCACCGACGACTACCACTACATCCTCGAGATCGGCTCGACCGGCAAAGTGATTGGCGGTCGGTATTGCAAGGACGGCGAGAACCGTCACATCGACTTCCTGTGGGCGCCGACGGGTGACTGGCAGCCGAGCAACCCGCACGTCGACGTCGCGAAGGTCAAGCAGCTGATCAAAGCGTCTATCGCGCCCTGATCCGACTCGCTAGGATGCGGGCGCATGACGCGCCTCGCATTGCTCGCAGTGGTTGCCGCTTGCGGCAGCTCACCACGCGAGACTCGGCCACTCTCATCCGACGGTACACACCTTCGCGATGACAGTGGCCGCATTGCGCTTCTGCGCGGCGTGAACGCGCGTGCCTCCGGCATCTTCGACGTCACGTTCGACGATGGTCGCATTCCGCTCGAGCCGATTCCCGCGCTCGAGGCGGCCGACTGCAAGCGCATGCGCGAGCTCGGGCTCGATTTGCTGCGACTGCCGATCAACTGGAGCGGCATCGAGCCGACGCGCGGCAGCTATGACGAGGCATATCTCCAGCGCGTCGACGCGGCGGTGCGCTGCGCGGGTGACGCTGGGGTGTACGTGATGATCGATCTGCACCAGGACGCGTACTCGAAGGAGATCGGCGAAGACGGCGCGCCGCTGTGGGCGATCGAGCCGCCGCCGACGATGCTGCTGCAAGGTCCGCTGACGGATCTCGGCGACCGCCGCACGTCCGCGCAGGTCACGGCGGCGTTCGAGACGTTCTTCGATCAGGACGATCCGAAGGGCCTGCAGGCCGCGTTCTTCGCGATGCTCGATCATGTCGCCGCGCGGTGGGCCGACGATCCGGCCGTGATCGGGTTCGAGCTGTTCAACGAGCCGTCGGTCGGGCAGGTCGACGTCGATCCGTTCAACGACAAGGCGGCGGCGCGCGTGCGTGCGGCCGCGCCCGACAAGCTCGTGTTCTTCGAGCCGAGCGCGACGCGCAACCTGTTCGACTTCGCGCCGAAGCCGCCGGGCGCGTTCTCCGTCGAGAATTCGGTCTACGCGCCGCACATCTACACGTTCGTGTTCTATTCCGATCGGACTCGACTCGAGCAGCTCGTACCTGCCGATCTCGAGCCGAGCGTGGCGGCTGCGCGCGAGGAGGCCAACGTGTGGCAGACGCCGCTCGTGATTGGCGAGTACGGCATCGGACCGACCGACACGAACGCCGATCTGTGGATGGGCGTGCAAGCGGAGCTGCACGATCGCTATCTCGCGAGCGACGCGTTCTGGGTCTGGAAGGAAGACAGCCAGGCATCGTGGGGCGTGTTCGATCACACCGGTGGTGTGTGGACCGAGCGGCCACAGGTCGTCGCCTGGCTATCGCGCGTGCACGCGGCGCGGATCGCCGGCGAGGTCGTTGCGAACGAATACGATCACGTCACGCGCACGCTGCACCTCGAGACGCACTCGTCGGCGGCCCACGCGATCTACGTGCCGGCGCCCGGCTTCACGGCGACCTGCAACGGCACCCAGCTCAGCGGCGAGCGCGATCCGGCAACCGGGCTCGTCGAGCTCGCGTGCGACGGCATGCTCGTCGTCGCGCCGTAGCCGCAAGCGTGGTACGCCGGGGACATGGCATTTCGTCCCGGCTTCGCGAGCACCGCCGAGCGTGGCCGCATCTACGCGGTCGCCGGTCAGTCGCTGCACGTCGTGCGCGAGGGCGGGGCGGCGCGGATTCCGGTCGGTGCGGTGCCAGCCGGCGCGCTGTACATGGGCGAGCTCGATGGCGAGCCGTGCTTCGCGGTGCATGGCGCGAGCGAGCTTGGCGAAGCGGTCGCGCTGCGCCAGCTGTTCGGCGCGCTGTCCGATGAGGAGTTCGGAATCGCCGGTCGCGCGCTCGGCCTCACCGCGTGGGATCGCGATCATCGGTTCTGCGGCCGCTGCGGTGCGGAGACCGAACGCAGCGCGGTCGAGCGCGTACGCACGTGCAAGCAGTGCAATCATGGCGCGTATCCGCGGCTGTCGCCGGCCGTGATCATGCTCGTCGAGCGCGACGGCAAAGCGCTGCTGGCACGCAACGCGCGCTTTCCGCTACCGTTCTTCAGCACGCTCGCCGGTTTCGTCGAGGTCGGTGAGACGCTCGAGCAAGCGGTCGCGCGCGAGGTCGGCGAAGAAGCGGGCGTGCACATTGCCGACATTCGCTACTTCGGCAGTCAGCCGTGGCCATTCACCGGCTCGCTGATGATCGGATTCACTGCGCAGTGGGCAGGCGGCGAGATCGAAGCCGATCCGACCGAGCTCGCCGAGGCGAACTGGTTCGCGCCGGATGCGCTGCCGATCGTGCCGCCGAAGCTATCGATCGCGCGCGAGCTGATCGACGACTTCGTTCGGCGCGCTGCGAAGTAACTCGCGGGCTTATGAATGCGGCGGTCGTTCGGGCTTGACTTCCTCGGAGTGGTAAGTGAAGACTTACGGTAAGTGGTGGCTTACCAGTTCGCAGCACTCGCAGATCCGACGCGCCGACAGGTATTCGAACGCCTGGCGAAGCGGTCGCTCTCGGTCGGAGAGCTCGCCGCCGGATTGCCGGTGTCGCGGCCAGCGGTCTCGCAGCACTTGAGGGTGCTCGAGCAGGCGCGACTCGTTAGCTCACGACGTGACGGCGCACGGCGCCTCTATTCCGTCGATCCCCGCGGCATCGAGGCCATGCGCGACTACCTCGACAAGTTCTGGGATCGAGCACTCGCCGCGTTCAAAGAAGCGGCCGAAAAGGATGACGAATGAAGATCACGAAGCAGCTCACCGTCGAAGCACCGATCGAGAAGGCGTTCCGCGTGTTCACCGCGAACATGTCGACGTGGTGGCCGAAGCAGCACCACATCGGCAAGAGCCCACTCAAGACCTGCGTCGTCGAGCCGAAGGTCGGCGGCCGCTGGTTCGAAATCTGCGAGGACGACAGTCAATGTGACTGGGGCAAGGTGCTCGCATGGGATCCGCCGAACCGCGTCATGCTCGCGTGGCAGCTGAACGGCCAGTTCGCGTACGACCCGAGCTTGATCACCGAGGTCGAGGTGAAGTTCACCGCGTTGTCGGCGACCCGCACGCGCGTCGACTTCGAGCATCGCGACCTCGACAAGATCGGCACCAAGGGCACGGTCGCCGAGATGGATCACGGCTGGGGCCAGATCCTCGAGGCGTTCAGCGCGACTGCAGCTGCGTAGCTGGTGTTCTGCGGCAACCGGTGGCACCTGCATGCCGTCGGCCAACGCTGCGCCGCGCGTGGGCGACTATCAACCATGCGCTGGATCTGGTGCGCGGTACTCGCGAGCGGCTGCGTGTCGATCGACGACACGCCCAAGCCGTGGGTCGCCGCCGGTCAGATCGCCGCACCGCTGACGCCCGAGCTCGGGCCTGCTGTGACGCCACCACGCGTGCCGACGACGCTGCGCATCGCAAGCTGGAACGTCGAGCGCGGCGAACACCCCGACGCGCTCGCCGACGAGATCATGACGTCGCCAGTGCTCGCGTCCGCCGACATCTTGATCGTCCAGGAGATCGAGAATCACCCCGGCGAGCTCGGCAGCCGCGCATCGCGCCTCGCTGCAGCGCTCGGCATGACGTGGTTCTACGCGCCCGCGCGTACTCAAGATGAGGGCACGCACGGCGATGCGATCCTCAGTCGCTTTCCGCTGTCGTCACCCGAGGTGAAGCAGCTGCCGTTCGTCGATCAGCCGGTCAACAGCCGCACGCGCATCGCGCAGCGCGCGGTGGTCGATCTCGGCACGCGCACGTTCACGCTCGTGAACGTTCACCTCGACACGCGCCTCGCGCCCGTCGACCGCATTCGCCAGCTCGATCCGGCGGTCGCCGACAATCCGCCAGTGACGGTGGTCGGCGGCGATCTCAACACGCTGCCGTGGATCTGGGTCGACACGGCAGTGCCGCTCACGAGCAGCGAGGCCGTGCTCGGCCAGGACCAGGCACAGATCGTCGACGACTACCTTGCTGCGCAGGGATTCGCGACGCCGATCGTGCATGACACCGACACGCACGAGAGCGTGATCGACATGCGTCTCGACGCGCTATGTCCGCGTGGATTGCCGGTGCTCGATGCCGGTGTCGACTACACCGTGAGCGGCAGCGACCACTACGCGGTGTGGATCGACATCGACGTGCGCTAAGGCCGTGGTACGACGCGCAAGCGATAGCCGACGCCGCGCCGCACTTCGATCAGATCGCCGATGCCAGCGTTGAGCAGCAAGCGCCGCACGCGATAGACCAGCTGCCGGACGTGTTGCTCGCCGGGATCGGCGACGTCGAGTGACAGCCGGAGCAGCGCGCTGACCGGGACGAAGCCGCGCGTATCGGGTGGTTTGCCGGCATCGCTGCGCATGCGCTGGACGAGCAGATTGACCAGCTCGTACTGCGGCGTGGTCAGCTGCACGCGCTTGTCGACGATCACGGCGACGCCGCCACCGCCGCCGCTCGGCACGTGCAATGAAATCGGCAGCTCGGGCATGCCGTCCTGCGGTTTCGGAAGGCGATAG
>DASUFX010000628.1:0-6391 GCA_036274355.1 Kofleriaceae bacterium
GACGAGGTCCGGGCACCGCGCAAAATCCCGTTAGCAACACGCGCGGCATCGCAACTCCAATGGTCCGGCAACTCGTCGGCGCGTGCAAGCGGAGTCGTTGCCTTGCTTGATTCAGACCGCCTCAGTGCGTTATCTCGTCGAACGTGAATCGCCTGATCGACTACCTTCGACAAAATATTTTGATCGACTTCCAGGGTGATCTGTCGGTGGCAAAGGTGAGGGAGTTACTGGCCGGCGACGAGAGTCGCGATGCAAAGGCACTACTGACGAAATTGGTGGCTGACCGCAAAGTTGAAGACATGCTCGTCGTCCTTGCCGACTGCCTGACGGAACCAGTCCAAAAGGCGCTAACCGACGATGTCATGCGCGAACAACTGCGGATGTACTCCGAGAGCTGAACGCGGCCTTGACTCGACAGACCCCGTGCTACGTTCCACGGCATGGGTGACCCGGTGCCTGATTCAAAGACGCCCGCGCTGGCGGCCGTCGGCATGGTTGTTCTCGGCCTCGTGATCGCAGCGATGCAGGGCCTCAGCCATGGCTCGATCGCCGGCGGCGTCATTGCTGCGCTCGGCGCAGGCCCCGCGTGCTTCGGTATGTGGAAGGGCATCCAGCAAGAGACGCAAGGCACGCTCGCGATTTCGGTCGGCGCCGTGCTGCTCGCGCTCGCGGTCGGCGGGCTGCTCATCGTCCTTCGTGTCATTCACTGGGTGACCTAGGTCGCGATGCGCGCGCTGCTCGCCATTTGTTTGCTGTGCGCGACCGCGGCTGCGGCGCCCGGCAGGCTCCAGTACACCGACAAGGCGATGGGCACCTATGTCACGGTCTGGTTCTGGACCGACAAGGAAGCCGAGGCCGCAAAGACTGCCGAGTCCGTCTTCAAGGAGATGCGCCGGCTCGATGCCGAGCTGACGACGTGGACCGATACGTCCGAGGTCTCGAAGATCAACACCGCCGCAGGCACCGGCAAACCGGTCGCCGTCTCGGCCGAGACGTTCGAGATCATCGAGCGCGCGCAGGACGTCGCGAAGAAGTCAGGCGGCGTGTTCGACATCAGCGTCGGTGCGTTCAAGGGCATGTGGAAGTTCGACGAGGACATGGATGGCTCGCTGCCCGATCCGAAGGACGTCAAAAAGCGCCTCGCGCTCGTCGGCTACAAGGACATCGTCCTGAACAAGGCGAAGAAGACGGTGCTGCTCAAGCGCAAGGGCATGTCGATCACGCTCGGCGGCATCGCGAAGGGCTACGCGGTCGACAAGTGCGTCGCGCTGATCAAGAAGGCCGGCTTCAACGACTTCATGGTGCAGGCCGGCGGCGACATGTACATCTCAGGCAAGACGGCAGGTCGAACAGACGGCAGTCAGAACTGGGTCGTCGGCATTCGCGATCCGCGCGGCAAGGAAGGCGACCTGTTCGCCGGCATGCCGATCGAGAACCACTCGTTCTCGACGAGCGGTGACTACGAGCGCGGCTTCGTCAAAGACGGCGTCCGCTATCACCACATCCTCGATCCGCGCGATGGCCAGCCGGCACACGCGTCACGCTCGGTGACGGTCCGCGCGAAGGATGCCTACACGGCGGACGCGTGGAGCAAGGTGATGTTCATCCTCGGCTGGAAGGCCGGCATGGACACGATCAAGAAGTACAAGCTGACCGACTTCGAGGTCGTCTGGGTCGACGACAAGAACGAAGTCCACATGACGCCGACGATCGAGAAAGAGATCAAGATCGTCCATCAGCCGACGCCTGGGCCGTAGTTACGGGTAGTCGAGCTCGCGCTGGTGTCGGATCGCGTAGGTCCACACTTGGTCGAGCGCCGATATGTGCTCGTACAACACCAGGTAGCCGCTCCGCCCGAACGACACGACGAGCTCGCGCACTTCGTCGCTCACGATCCTGCCGATCAGAGGATGGTGCTCTAGCATCGCGACCGCAGAATGGATGGCCGTGACCGCGCGGAGTGCCGAAGCGGGCGAATCGGTGAAGGAGTCAAGCACGCGCTCGATATTCGCAAGCGCATTGCTCGAATAAACTACCCGCGCCACGGCTTGGGCCGAGGAGCCTTCTCGCCCCGTGCCAGGCGTTCCATCCACGCATGCACGTCCTCGGCAGCATAGACCTCACCGCCGCCCTCGATGTCGCGCTTGGCCTGCATCGCCTCCTTGACGAACTCTTCCATGCGCTCCTCGCGCGTCGTCTGCCGCTCGAGCGCTTCGAGCATGAATGCATGCGGCGTACGGCCGCTCTTCTTCGCCATCCGAGCGATGCGCGTCTTCAGCTTGGCAGGAAGCTTGAGCGTCGTGGCTTTTGTCGTCATGACATCACCGTGGGTACTACTAAAGTACCACCACGCCGTAGTAGGCGCCAGGTTGACCGATTATGGCGCCACGCAGTACGCGATCAGCGCGTCGCGCATGAACACGGTCGCGTGGTACTCGGGATCGAGCGCACGGACTCGCGCATCGATGGCTTTGACGTCGTCGCACTCGCCAGCCTGCGCTTGTGTGCGCGCCTGCTGGGTCAGCTCGACGGCCTGCGAGTGAGCATCGAGCGTCACCGGTGGAGGCAGCGCGCCTGGACCGGCCGGCGTGGCGCCAACCGGAACGTACATGACAGGCGCGGGCGGTGGCGGATCGACCTTCGGATAGCGCGGGCCGAGGCCGATCACGACCGAGAAGCCGATGCTCGGGCCGTACGCGACCGGATCCTGGGTGAGCACCTGGTGGGCCTGGAGCACGAACTGCACGCGCTCGCCGGCTTCGTAGGCCGCACCGCCGGAGACGATCGCGTTCATCGGGCCTTCCTCGACGTCAGGCCACTCGCCGTTGTTGATCACCTTCTCCTCGATGAGCGGATGCGTGCGGCCGGTGAGGCCGCCGAAGAACGTCCAGTCGCCGAACTGATAGCTCGGCACGATGCCAAAACCGATCTGGCCGACGTCGGTCGTGCCCTTCGACACCGTGACGGTCGGCGTCGTGCAGAAGTCGATGCACTGCGAGTATTCGACCCACGGCACGCGCCACATCGTCATCTCGAGTGCGAGGCCAATCCGCCAGGGCGAGCCGGTCGGGATCGAGTAGCTCGCCGAATAGCCGACGCCACCGACGCCGCGATCATCGAGCGGCGGCAACGTGTCCTTGATGGGATGTGCCGTCGAAGCGAGACCGCGCTCGGAGAAGATGCCGATCGTCAGGTTGCGCGTGACCGCGAGGTTGAGCGCGCCGCGCAGCTGGCTGCTCGGAATCGCGACACCGGCGTTCGGATTGTCGCCGACACCTGGCGCCACTGCATCGGCGATGTTCGTCGCACCGAGTGTCGCGTTGCCTTTCCAGGCGGCTGGCTGACCGAGCGCCTGCACCGGCGTCGCGTGCGGAACGAGCGCAGCGCGGTGCTGGATGTACGTCGAGCAACCGGCGCATGCGAGCAAGGCGAGCGAGAGCCGCATGGAAAGAGGATCGCACGTCCGGCGCAGGCAGGCGGTGGCACAGCACACATGCCGCCCGGCGCTGCCGGCGTTTGCCGTTCGCGATTACTGCGATGCGCCCGGTTTTGCCTGCGGAATCGTTTCGATCTCGACCATGCGCTCGGGCGAGAGCCAGCGTTGCAATGCCGCAGCGATCGTCGCCGGTGTGACCAACCGATAGCGCGCGAGGTCATCGGCGAGGCCATCGGGATTTTCGGTGTAGAGCGCGTAGCGCTGCAGGAGGTTCGCGCGGCGTGACAGTGACGCGAGCGACCACACGCATGACGCTTCGCGGCGCGTGATCTGGCGTGCGATCGCGTCGGGCTCGATGCCGCGCGCGCATTCCTCGTCGAGGATCGCGCGAACCGCGGCTGGATCGGAGCCGGTGCGCAGATCGACCGCGACGTGAAACTCGCCGCCGATGCGACCGTTCAGCGTCCATGCGGACACGCGCTGGGCGAGCTGGGTTTCGTAGACGAGCTTGCGCCACAGCGCGCCAGTGCCGACGGCGCACCATGCGGAGGACAGAACGTCGAGCTCGGGCTCGTCGTCGGCGAACGCGAGCGGACCGTGCCATGCACGATGGATGCGCGTGAGCGCGGCGAACTTGTCGTAGACCTGGCCGCGATGGGGACCCGCGATCGGCGGCGTGACCGGCATCGGGCGCACGGGCCGCGTGGAGCGCGGAAAGCTGCCGAAGTAGCGCTCGACGAGTGCGCGCGCTTCGGCGACGTCGATGTCGCCCGCGATCACGAGCGTCGCGTTCGCCGGCACGTACCAGGCTCGGTAGAAGTCCTGGACGTCGGCGAGCGTCGCGGCCTGGATGTGCTCGTGCAGACCGATCGTGAGGTGACGCGCCGGATGCCCCTCGGGATACATCGCCTCCGCGAGCGCGAATCGCTCGGGACCGTATGGTGTGTCCTCGTAGCGCTGACGGCGCTCGGCGCGCACGACCGCTTGCTGCTGCGCGAGACGCTCGCCCTCCATGCCGGGCAGGAAGTAGCCCATGCGATCGGACTCGAGCCACAGCGCGAGCGATAGCTCGTTCGCCGGTACGACCTCGTAGTACGCGGTGCGATCCGAGCTCGTCGATGCGTTTGCTTCGGACGCGCCGGCGCGGCGCAGCACGTCGTAGTGATGCGCCGGCATGTGCAGCGAGTTCTTGAACACGTGCTCGAACAGGTGCGCGAAGCCGGTGCGTTCGGGGGTCTCGTCGGAGCTGCCGACGCGATACCAGACGCTGACGCAGACCTGCGGCACCGCGCCGTCAGGGTGCAGAATCACGTCGAGCCCGCACGGCAACGTGTAGCGCTGGATCGTGAGGTGCGGCGACACCTCGTCGGTAAAGACGATCGACGCGACAGGCAGCGATGGCGAGACGGCGACGCTCACGACTTCTCTCGCTGCAATGATAGTGCGAGTTGATAGAGCTGGCGGCGCGGTTTTCCGGTCACGACCACGAGCCGTGCGGCGGCATCCTTGGGCCCGAGCCCGCTGTCGAGCAGACGGCGCAGCTCGGCCTCGATATCCACCGCGGGCGCCGCAGCGCTGCCACCGGCGACGACGAGCGTGACCTCGCCACGCGGTGGCTCGTTCGCATAACGGGCGGCGAGCTCGGCGAGCGTGCCGCGCACGTGCTCCTCGTGCAGCTTCGTCAGCTCGCGGCCGATCGATGCGCGGCGGTCCGTTCCGAGCGCGGCACCGAGATCGGTGAGCGTCGCGGCGACGCGGTCCGGTGCTTCGTAGAAGATGAGTGTCGCGACTTCGCTGCGTAGCGTGCCGAACAGCTCTTGGCGCGCACCGGCTTCGCGCGGCGGAAAGCCGAGGAACGTGAAGCGATCGGTCGGCAGGCCCGATGCGACCAGCGCGGCAAGCGCGGCGTTCGGCCCAGGAATCACCTCGACGCGTGCGCCGACCTCGATCGCGCCGGCGATCGCGCGCGCACCTGGATCCGAGATGCCCGGCATGCCCGCCTCGGAGATGATCGCGACGTCCCTGCCCTGCGCGAGCGCGTCGTAGATGTCCTCTTCGCGCTCGGCTTCGTTGCCTTCGAAGTACGACATCACGCGCCGCACTGGGTTGACGGCGCCGAGCGCGTCGACGTGCGCGAGCAGCGTCTTGGCACTGCGCGTGTCCTCGGCGGCGATCAGGTCGACTTCGCGCAACACGCGCGCGGCGCGCAGCGACAAGTCTTCGAGATTTCCGATCGGCGTACCGACGATGAACAGGGTGCCCTCGACGCTCACGCTAGTCTCGCGTCAGCGCTTCGATGTCGACTGCGGTGCCCATCTCGGCCTCGAGATACTTCTTGAGCCGATCGAGCATGCGCTTCTCGAGCTGGCGCGCGCGCTCGCGCGAGACGTTATAGCGATCGCCGATCTCCTGCAGCGTGAGCGGCTCGTCAGTGAGCCAGCGCTCGCGGAAGATCGTCTGCTCGCGGCCTTCGAGCGTGTTCGCGAACGCTTCGAGCTTGCCGCGCAACAGCTCGGAGAACTCGCTCTGCGCGACCGCGCGATCCGGCCGATCGTCCTCGGACGGCAGGTAGTCGAGGCGCGTGCGCATGCCGTCGTCGTCGCCGCCGCCGAGCGGCGCGTCGAGCGAGGCCTCGGGCGCCGCGAGCCGGCGCTCCATCTCGATGACCTCCTTCTCGGGCACGTCGAGCTTCTCGGCGAGCAGCGCCGCGGTGGGCTGGAAGCCGAGCTGCTCGAGCTTCTCGCGCTCCTTGCGCAGGTTGAAGAACAGCTTGCGCTGCGCCTGCGTGGTCCCGATCTTCACCAGGCGCCAGTTGTTCAGGATGAACTTCAAGATGTAGGCGCGGATCCAGAACGCGGCGTAGCTCGACAGCTTCACGCCGCGGTACGGGTCGAACTTCGAGACGGCCTGGATCAGCCCGATGTTCCCCTCCTGCACGAGATCGAGCAGGTTCCT